>JBBSNV010000158.1:0-5726 GCA_038260375.1 Reyranellales bacterium | reverse complement strand
TTCGCGGGCAGGTGATCGCCGCCTTCCAAGAGTCCGGCTGGATCTTCCACGGCGAGGTAACCGTCGACAAAGACCCCCAAGCGCAGGCGATTCGGACAAAGGCTCAGGCGCTGATGTTCAACACCCGTCCGCCATTGGCCAGCAATCTGCCGTCGTCGCTGCGCTTGGTGCCGGCGTGGAAGATGGTGACGCCGGGCACAGTGGCGGCCTGGTCGAGGTTTTTGATCTCGGTGCTCTTTTTGTAGTCGCCGGGATAGCCGTTGGCGGCCATCACCACGGTGATGGCGCTTTCGTCGCGCCAGCGCAGGTCGAAATCTTTCAACGCGCCATCGGCCGAGGCGATCAGCGCCGTCAGCAGATCCGATTTCAGCCGCAGCATCAAGGATTGGCACTCGGGATCGCCGAAGCGCACGTTGTATTCGATCAGCTTGGGGCCGTCCTTGCCGATCATCAGCCCGGCGAACAGCACGCCCTGGAACTTGCAGCCTTCCTGCGCCATGCCGCGCAGAGTGGGGTGGATGATCTCGCGCATCACGCATTCGGCCATCTTCTCGTCCAGCACCGGCGCCGGTGAATAGCTGCCCATGCCGCCGGTATTGGGCCCGGTGTCGCCATCGCCGACTCGTTTGTGATCCTGCGCGGCGGCCAGCGCCACGGCATGCGTGCCGTCGCACAGCGCGAAGAACGAGGCTTCCTCGCCGTCGAGGAATTCTTCGATCACCACCTTGGCGCCGGCTTGGCCGAACTGCCCGTCGAAACAGGCGCGCAGCGCGGCTTCCGCTTCGGCCACGTTCATCGCCACGGTGACGCCTTTGCCGGCGGCCAGGCCATCGGCTTTGACCACGATCGGCGCGCCCTGCTTGTGCAAGTAATCGAGCGCCGGCTGTAGCGCGGTGAATTTCCCGTAGGCGCCAGTCGGGATGTTGTATTTGGCGCAAATGTCCTTGGTGAAGCCTTTGGAGCCTTCCAACTGCGCCGCCAGTTGCGACGGCCCGAACACCTTGAAGCCCTTATTGCGTAATTGGTCGGCGACGCCTTCAACCAGCGGGCCTTCCGGTCCGACCACCACGAAATCTACTTTCCGCTCGACCGCGAGTTTGACCAGCCCGTCGATATTCTCGATGCTGACGGGTACGCATTCAGCCAATTCGGCGATGCCGGCATTGCCCGGCGCGCAGATCAGCTGGTCGCAAAGCGGCGAGGCGGTGATGGCCCAGGCCAGCGCGTGTTCGCGGCCGCCGCTGCCGATCAGGAGAATCTTCATGTCCGTTACCTGCCTTGAATTCCGGCCGTTAAATGATAATATGACCATGGTCAATGACCATGGTCATATTGAAGGTTTCGCCATGAGCAAAACAGTGAAGGCTTCCGAGTTCAAGGCCAAATGCCTGCAGCTGATGGACGAGGTTGCCGCCTCGGGCGAGACGGTGATCATCACCAAGCACGGCAAACCGGTGGCTAAGCTGACGCAGGTGAGTGCGCAACCGCCAAAGTCGATTTTCGGCGCCCTGAAAGGCATGGGCCGGATTACCGGCGATATCGTCTCGCCGCTCGATGTCGAGTGGGAGGCGATGAAGGAATGACCGTCTTGCTCGATACCAATGCGCTGCTGTGGCTATCTTTTGCTTCCGAGCGCCTGGGTAAAAGCAGCAAGCGGCTGATCGAGCGGGCGCGTAACGATCAAAACCTGACAGTTTCCGCCATATCGTTTTGGGAGGCGGCGCTGCTGGTTCACAAGGGCCGCGTCGAACTCAACCAGTCGCCATCGGCGTGGCGGCGGGCGGTGCTCCATCTCGGCATCCGCGAGATTCCGCTTGATGGTTTCTTGGCAACGGAAGCCGTCGCGTTGATGCCATTCCACGCCGACCCGGCCGACCGTTTCATCGTCGCCACCGCCATTCACGAGAATGCGACCTTGATCACTTCCGATCAGCGCATTCTCGATTGGACCAACGCGCTCGCGCGCCAGGATGCGACGCGTTAGAATTGCCCATGACCGACATCTTCTCCACTACCACAGCGCCGGAGCCCGATACGGTCGCGCATAACCTGCCGGAATATTCGGTCAGCGAGATTTCGGTCGCGCTCAAGCGCGAGGTCGAGAGCCTGTTTCCGCGCGTGCGGGTGCGCGGCGAAATTTCCCAGCCGTCGTTTCCGCGCTCGGGCCATTGCTATTTCCGTCTCAAGGACGATGCCGCGGTGCTCGATGCGGTGTGCTGGAAGGGCGGCCTCTCGAAGCTGGCGATCAAGCCCGAAGAGGGGCTGGAGGTGATCGCCACCGGTCGTATCACCACCTATGCTGGCTCCTCGCGTTATCAAATCGTCATCGAGTCGCTGGAGCTGGCCGGCCAGGGCGCGCTGCTCAAGCTGTTGGAAGACCGGCGCAAGAAGCTGGCCGCCGAGGGCCTGTTCGATGCCGAGCGTAAACGCGCGCTGCCCTATCTGCCCGACGTGATCGGCGTCATCACCTCGCCCAGCGGTGCGGTGATCCGCGACATCCTGCATCGCCTGGCCGATCGCTTCCCGCGCCATGTGTTGATCTGGCCGGTTGCCGTACAAGGCGACAAAGCCGCAGCCGAAGTGGCTGCCGCCATCGAAGGCTTCAACCGCTTGACCGAGCACGGCATCGTGCCGCGCCCCGATCTGCTGATCGTGGCGCGCGGCGGTGGCAGCCTGGAAGATCTGTGGGCCGTCAACGAGGAGATCGTGGTGCGCGCGGCGGCGGCTTCGACCATCCCGCTAATCTCCGCCGTCGGCCACGAGACCGACACTACCTTGATCGACTTCGTCTCCGACCGCCGGGCGCCGACGCCAACGGCAGCTGCCGAAATGGCGGTGCCGGTGCGGGCCGAATTGCTGGCCCAGGCGCTGCAGATCGGTGCGCGCATGATGACCGCGGTCAATCGCGGCCTGGCGCAGGAGCGCACCCGGCTGGTGGCGGCGGTGCGCGGCCTGCCGCGGCCGATCGAACTGATCGAAGAACGGGGCCAACGCCTCGACGATCGTTCTGAACGATTGATGCAAGCCGGCCGCCGCCTGCTCGATACGCGCATCGGCCAAGTGGCCCAGGCCTCAGCCAAGCTGCGCAGTCCTGCTGTACAGATCGCTGCCAAGGCGCAGCAGTTGAATTCCGAAATGCGCGCGCTGCTGACAGCCTTGCGGCGGCATGAAGAATTTATTCGTGTTGGCGGTGAGAGAGTGTTGGAGCTAGGGCGACGGTCTCAAAAGTATTTAGAGGCTTTGATTGATCGGCGTGATGTAAGTCTTACCGGGACCAAGAAGCTTTTAGAAAATTACTCCTTTAAGGCGATATTGAAGCGCGGGTTTGCATTATTGCGTAGCGCAACTGGTGAACCAATTCTCTCTGCATCCGTGGCGCAAAGTGCCGGATCGGTGAAAATCGAATTTATCGATGGTGAGGTTGATGCGTTGATTGATGATAAGTCCGATTCACCACGCCGCCCGCCGCGCAAACCATCCGGCAGTCAGGGGTCGTTGCTATGAAATGGCTGTTGGCGCTGTTGCTATTGCTGCCAGGCTTGGCGCGCGCCGCCGACATCGAGCTGAAAGGCAATCTCACCCAGGGCGGCATGGCGATCGGCCACGCCGCGCCGGGCAGCAAAGTGAGTTTCGAAGGCGGCGACATGCCGGTGGCGGCGGACGGCACCTTCGTGCTGGGCTTCACGCGCGAAGCACCGCGAACCGCAACTTTGATCGTGACCACGCCCAATGGCGCTCAAGAGCGTCGCGTGTTGTCGATCAGCCGACGAAATTTCGTGGTGCAGCGGGTCGATGGCTTGCCCGAACCCACGGTCAATCCGCCGCCCGCCATCCTGGCGCGCATCAAGGCCGATATCGACAAGGTAGTCGAGTTGCGCAAGAGCTCGATCAATACCACCGACTTCGCCCAGCCATGGCAATGGCCGGCGATTGGGCCGATCACTGGCGTGTTCGGTAGCCAGCGCATCTTGAACGGCCGGCCCTCGACGCCGCATTTTGGCGTCGATATCGGTGCGCCCGCGGGCTCAGCCGTCAGTGCGCCGGCGGGTGGCGTGGTGATCCTGGCCGAGGAACTTTATCTGACCGGCAACACAGTGATCGTCGATCACGGCCTGGGCGTGAACTCAACCTACGCCCATCTTTCCAGCATGACGGTGAAGGTCGGCGACCGGATCAAGCAGGGGCAGTTACTGGGCAAGATCGGCGCCACCGGCCGCGCCACCGGTCCGCATCTGCATTGGGGCCTGAATGTCGGGCAAGTACGGGTCGATGCGGCGCTATTGGTGCCGCTCATGCCGGACAACGCGCCGAAAGCGAAATGACCGCAGCCGGAGAGCTTGGCGCCAAGCGCTTGCTGGTGATCTACAACCCAACTGCGGGCGGCAGCCGCAAGCGGCGCCTGGATGCGGTGCTCGAGCGCTTGCGCCAATCGGGCGCCATTGTCGAACTCAAACCCACTCTGGTGCGCGGCGATGCCGAACGATTCGCGCGTGAGATCGACGGCGTTGCGCATGACGCCGTGGTGGCGGCAGGTGGCGACGGCACCATCAACGAAGTGAGCAACGGGTTGCTGGCGGCGATCACTGCCGGCAAGCGCGTGCCGCCGCTCGGTATCGTGCCGATGGGCACCGCCAATGTGCTGGCGCGCGAATTGGAAATCCTAGGCTCGCTCGACAAGATCACCAGCACCTTGCTGGAAGGCCGAGTCGTGCCGATCCGTTTGGGCCGCGCCGATTCAGCTTCCGGCACGCGTCACTTCATCATGATGGCCGGGGTCGGTTTCGACGCGCATGTGGTGGCCAATGTCAGCTTGGCTTTGAAGCGTTGGGTCGGCAAAGGCGCTTACGTCATGGCCAGCCTACGCCGCCTGTTGGGCTATCGCGCCGATCTCTATCGTCTGACGGTGGACGATGTTCCTTATCAAGCCGCTTCGGTGATCGTGGCGCGCGGACGCTTCTATGCCGGCTCGTTCGTGATCGCGCCCCCGTCGCGGCTGGAGCATCCCGCTCTGCATGCTTGCTTGTTCGAGCTGGCCGGGCGGCGCAATGTGATTCGTTACGGCAACGCCATGCTGCGCAATCGTCTCGCTACCACCAACGCTTATCGCGTGCTGAAAGCCGAGAGGATCGAAGTGCTGGGCCACGAGGGTGAGCCGGTACAGGGCGATGGCGACATCATCGGCCGCCTGCCGGCAATTTTCACCTTGGAAAGCGCCGCGCTCGATTTCCTGATGCCGTCACTCCCGTCATCCTGAGCGCAGCGAAGGATCTCGTTGCAGCGAGGACCGTTATCGACCTTATAGCGTCACCGTTGAGGCAAGATGCTTCGCTGCGCTCAGCATGACGAAAGTTTTTTAGCTGGCCTATCGCCGCCTGATGCGGGACATCAAATCTTGATCGGGAAAGCCATCGGCCGGCAGGCCGGCCTGGCGCTGATAGGCGCGAATGCCGTTGCGCGTCTTGGGCCCGACCAGCCCGTCCAACTCGCCTTCGTAATGACCCAGCCGGCGCAAGGTGTCCTGCAGCTCGACGATGTCGGTGGCCGACAGCGGCGGCTCGTCGATGGTTTGCACCGCGGTCGTTGCGTTCTTGCCGGCCAGGCGCTGCGCCAGAAGCTCGACCGCCAGGCCGTAGAGCAGTGAGCGGTTCCACACCATGATCACTTTGAAATTGGGCAGCAGCAGAAACGCCGGGCCGCGATTGCCGGCCGGCAAGCCGATCGCGGCC
>JBBSNV010000157.1:0-5736 GCA_038260375.1 Reyranellales bacterium | reverse complement strand
TGGTGGCGCCGACCGGCGGCGGTAAAACCCTGGCCGGTTTCTTGCCGACCCTGGCCGAGTTCGCTACCGCGCCGAAGCGCAAAACCGCGCGCAAAGGTTTCCACACGCTCTACATCTCGCCGCTCAAAGCGCTGACGGTGGACATTGCTCGCAATTTGCAGGCACCGATCGCCGAGATGAAGCTCGAGATCGAATGCGAGGTGCGCACCGGCGATACCTCGCAAAGCCGTCGTCAGCGCCAGCGCCTGATGCCGCCCGACATCTTGCTGACCACGCCCGAATCTCTGGCGCTGATGCTGTCCTACATCGAAGCGCCCAAGCTGTTCGGCACGGTGAAGACAGTTGTGATCGACGAGCTGCACGCGCTGGCCGATTCCAAGCGCGGCCAGTTGCTGGCGCTGTGCCTGGCGCGCGTGGCCAAGCTGGCGCCCGATGTACGCTTCGTTGGGTTATCGGCGACAGTCGCCGACCCGCCGAGTCTAGCCGATTGGATCCGCTTCGGTCGCGCGGAGGAGGTGCGGCTGGTCTATGGCCGGCCCGGCGCCGAGCCGCAAATGGCCATCCTGGTGCCCGAGGCGCGGCTGCCTTGGGGCGGGCATATGGCGATCTACGCCATGGCCGATGTCTACAACGCCATCCGCGCTCATCGCACGACGCTCGTGTTTGTGAACACGCGCGCCCAAGCCGAGTTGGCCTTCCAAGCGCTGTGGAAATTGAACGACGAGAACCTGCCGATCGGTTTGCATCACGGCAGCCTGGCGATCGAACAACGCCGCAAGGTCGAAGCGGCCATGGCCAAGGGCAGCTTGCGCGCCGTGGTCGCAACCTCTTCGTTGGATTTGGGCATCGATTGGGGCGACATCGATCTGGTGGTGCAAGTCGGTGCGCCCAAAGGCGCCAGCCGGTTGTTGCAGCGTATCGGCCGCGCCAACCATCGGCTCGACGATCCCAGCCGCGCGCTGCTGGTGCCGGCCAATCGCTTTGAAGTGCTGGAATGCCAGGCGGCGATCGACGCCTCGATGGCGCATGAACTCGATGGCTACCCGGCGCGACCACCGTGTCTTGATGTGTTGGCGCAGCACATTATCGGCATGGCTTGCTCGCAGCCGATTGAGCCCGATGCGCTGTTCGCCGAGATCGTCACCGCCCAGCCGTTCCGCGATCTGCCGCGCCGGGATTTCGACGATACTTTTAGATTCTGCGTCGATGGCGGTTACGCCTTGCGCTCCTATGACCGCTATCACCGCCTGGTCGGCACCTATGATGGCGAGAGCACCAGCCTCTATCGCATCGCCAATCCGCGCGTGGCGCAGCAATATCGCATGAATATCGGCACCATCGTCGAATCGCCGATGCTCAAGGTGAAGCTGCGACGCGGCCCCTATCTCGGCGAGATCGAGGAATGGTTCGTGCAAGGCCTGGTCGAAGGCGACACCTTCATCTTTTCCGGCCGGCATCTGCGCTTCGAAGGCATCCGCGCCATGGCGGTGGAATGCAGCATTGCCAAGACCGGCAATCCCTCGGTGCCGGCCTATGCCGGCGGCCGTTTGCCGCTGACCACGGGATTGGCGGATCGCGTGCGCGCCATGTTGGCCGATGTCGATCAGCAATCGCGTCTGCCGGCCGACGTGCAGGAATGGCTGCGCCTGCAACGCTGGCGCTCGGTCATGCCGAGCAAGACCGGCGTGCTGGTGGAAATCTTCCCACGCGGCGGCAAACAATTCCTGGTCGCCTATTGCTTCGAGGGCCGCAACGCGCACCAGACTTTAGGCATGCTGCTGACGCGGCGCATGGAGAAGCTCGGCCTGAAGCCGCTGGGCTTCGTCGCCAGCGATTACGTGTTGGCGGTGTGGAGTTTGCGCGCCCCCACTCAGGCGCAGCTCGATGCTTTGTTCGCGCAAGACATGCTGGGCGATGATCTCGAGGAATGGATGGACGATTCCTCTATGCTCAAGCGCTCGTTCCGTAACGTGGCGGTGGTGGCGGGGCTGATTGAGCGTCGCCATCCCGGCGAGGAGAAGAACCGCAAGCAAGTGACCTTCAGCGCCGATCTGATCTACGACGCGCTGCGCCGCAACGAGCCCAACCACATCTTGCTGCGCGCCACGCGCCAGGACGCGGCCTGGAACCTGGCGGATGCCGGGCGGCTCAACGATTTCCTGGCGCGCATCCAGGGCAAGATAAAATTGCGTCGGCTCGATCGCGTCACGCCGCTGGCGGTGCCGGTGCTGCTCGATATTGGCCGCGAGCAGGTCTATGGCGAAGGCGTCGATGCGCTGTTGAGCGAAATGACCGAGGAGTTGGTGGCCGAAGCCACCGCCGGGGCTGAAGCGGCGTTAGAACATGAAGAAGCGAGCTAATTAACATCCGTCATGCTGAGCGCAGCGAAGCATCCTGACTCAAACCCGATAGATCAATGGGGTGGAAACAAGATCCTTCGCTTGGCTCAGGATGACGTTGATATTTAAGGCTTCAACCCGAAGCGGGCGAATTGCGCGTCGATGTCGCGGCGCAGGACGCGCGCGGCCATGATGTCGGCATTGCCGGCATTGGCGTCGCCCAGCCGGATCTGCGCGATGCCGCGCCCGAACAGCGAGCCGGCCAGACCGGCATTGACCTGCAGCGCTTTGTCGAAATCCTTGCGCGCTTTGTCGAACTCGCCCTGACGCAAATAGATGATGCCGCGGCTTTCCAGCGCGTCGTCCTGGTTGGGCTGCAGGTTGAGCGACGCCGAGCAATCGGCCACCGCTTCGTCCAGCTTGCCGATCACCGATCGGGTCCAACAACGCGCTTTATACGGACCGGGATCGGCCGGGTTGGCCCCAATCGATTGGGTATAGTCTTCCACCGCCGGCACGAAATTGCCTGAAGCGAGTTGGGCATTGCCGCGATGGTACAGCGCCACTGCGACTTGCTCGCGGTTTAACTGCCCGGACTCCAATACCGCCGTGCAGGCCTGGGTCTGGCGCTGCGGCGTGTAGGTGTGCGAGGCGTTGACGCAAATCTGCCATTCGCGCGCGTCTTGCGCGGCGGCATCGGACAGCCCGGCCAGTGACAGCAGCAAAATGAGGGCAATCAATCGCATACCGCAATTATAGCTGCGCCGTTGGCTTGCTGCTAGAACTGCGCCATGGAAGCCATTCATCTGCAACCACTCCGCTTTGCTGGCGCCGATGTCGCACTCGACCTGTCGGGCGCGCTGTGGTGGGCGCGCGAGCGGGTGCTGGCGGTGGCCGATCTGCATCTGGAAAAGGGCTCAAGCTACGCCGCCCATGCCGGCCGGCTGATCCCGCCATACGATACCGCGCAGACCTTGCGCCGGCTGTCGGCGGTGGTGACGCGGTTGCGTCCCGCAGTGGTGATTTGCCTGGGCGATAGTTTTCATGATCGCCAGGCCGGCTCGCGCGTGACGCCGGCCGATGCCGCCATGTTGCGCACGCTGACCGAAGGCCGGCGTTGGATCTGGATCGTCGGCAATCACGATCCCGCGCCGCCGCCCGAATTCGGCGGCGAGATCGTCGACGAGATCGCCGTGGGGGGCGTTAGCTTCCGCCACCAGGCGGCCAAAGGCGGCGTCGACGAGATTTCAGGCCACTTCCACCCGGTGGCGGCGGTGACGATCAAAGGCCGGGGCTTGCGCCGGCGCTGTTTCACCGTCGGGCATCAGCGTTTGATCATGCCGGCCTTCGGCGCCTATACGGGCGGCCTGAACGTGCTCGATCCCGCGGTCAGTGTGCTGTTCCCGATGGGTTTCGAGGTGCATTTGTTGGGCGACAGCAAGGTCCATCGTCTGGCGATGAATCAACTGCGCGCCGATCAGAGCGCCTTTCCTCTGCCGATCCGGCGCATCGCGGTCGAATAACGCCGCCCGTAACGCTATTGGGCGATTATTCCTGGAAATATCTTTAGCGCCGGCAAATACCTCCTTTGCCGCCCAGTAAGGGTCTCGCTACGCTGACGCCACGGCCGCAGGGGCCGATTGGGAGGAAAGATGAAGCTAAGCGGACTTAAAATACTGGCAGGCGTGGCTGCCTTGGCATGCGTCGCCGTTCCGGCGACGGCGCAACAAGCAAACATGACCTTCTTCGTCACCAGCGTCGGCTCGGGCAAGGGCGCCGATCTCGGCGGCCTGGCTGGCGCGGACAAGCAGTGCAAGGCGTTGGCTCAAGCGGCGGGAGCCAAGGCGCAGAATTGGCACGCCTATCTCTCGACCCAGGCGACGCCGACGGCCAAAGCGGTCAACGCGCGCGACCGCATCGGCAAGGGTCCATGGACCAACGCCAAGGGCGTGGTGATCGCCCGCAATGTGGCCGACCTGCACAGCGACAACAACAAGCTGACCAAGGCAACGGCGCTCAACGAAAAGGGCATGCCGGTGAACGGGCGCGGCGATACTCCTAACGTGCATGACATGTTGACCGGCTCGAAGCCCGACGGCACTTCCTTCGGCGCCGGGGCCGACATGACCTGCAGCAACTGGACCTCGAGCGATGCCGGCGCCGCCATGCTGGGTCATCACGATCGCACCGGCTTAGACGATTCCCTGCCGGCTAAATCGTGGAATAGCTCGCATGCCAGTCGCGGCTGCAGCCCGCCGGCCTTGGCCTCGACGGGCAGCGGCGGATTGTTCTATTGCTTCGCCGGCGAATAATTCTTTGAGGAAAGCCGTGCGGCTTCAGTCGCACGGCTTTTTCTTGTCGTCATGTCGCTGCCTTGCAGCGCATCGAGATTGGCGAACACACGCTTCAGCATCTTCTTCAACTCCACTGCTTCGCCGGCAGTGAAGCCGGTTAGCGCTACGCTTTGGTAGCGCCGCGCGGTGGGCAGCAGCTTCTCGGTGGCGGCAATGCCAGTCGAGGTGCGATGGATCGTGACGCTGCGCTGATCCGCGCCATCGCGCCGGCGCAACACCAAGCGCTTTTTCTGCATCTGATCGAGCACGCGCGACAAAGTCGAAATCTCGATCGAAGTGGTCTCAGCCAATTCGCCCACGCCTTGGCCATCACGCTGATTGAGCGCCGCCAGCACCCGCCACATTTGCAGGCTTAGGCCGTGCTGGCGCGCTTCCTGGGTGAAAGCGGTGGCGATCCGGCTGCCGGCACGGTTGAGCAGATAGGGCAGGTAGTCGGTAAGATCGATTCTGGCCATCAGGCCACCGCCTTGAGCCGCGCCTTGACCGTGTCGAAATGCGGCGCGATATCGGCCATGAAGCGCGCCATCTGCTCCTTAACCATGGCGTGCGGCTTCTGGCCGTAGTTGAAATACAGGATCACTTCGGAAATGCCCGATTCTTCGACCTGTTTCAGATCGTCGATGATCTTTTGCGTCGAGCCGACCAGCACCGATTTGTTGGTTAGGCTTTCTGGCTTCATGTTCTTCAATATCTCGACGATCTGGACGAAGTATTTGTAGGTCGGCGGCACGGTCTTGGCGTCGGACGGAAAGGCTGCGATCAGCGCGTCGTGGAAATAGCGGATCAGTGCCTCGCGGCCGTATTGCTCCTCCTGCGGCGTGTCGGCAATGTGAATGAAATAGCTGCACATCGAGCGGCGCGGCGCGCGACCATGCTTGGCCGCTTCCTCGCCGAACACCCGCACCGCATCGGCCAAGGAGCCATAGACCATGGCGGCAGCAAACGGCGCGAAGATGATGTTCCAGTCGTTGCGCGCGGCCAACTCCATGCTGGGCCGCGAGAAGCAGGCCACGTAGGGACGCAGCGGCTGTTGCATCGGACGA
>JBBSNV010000156.1:0-5757 GCA_038260375.1 Reyranellales bacterium | reverse complement strand
CCAACATGCTGGCTTTCGGCGCCGGGGCCTTGGCGTTGCTGGAACAGGCTTTGGGAGAATAGCCATGCCGATGCCGGAATTCGCCACCAAGCCGCGCGAGCCAACGCCGACCGGCGCCTGCGACACGCATATCCATGTCTATGACCCGAAATACACGCTGGCGCCGACCGCCAAGCTGGCTGCGCCCGATGCGCCGGTTGCGGCCTATGCCAAGGTGATGCAGCGGCTGAGGCTGGAGCGCGTGGTGATCGTGCAGCCCACTGCCTATGGCACCGACAATCGCTGCACCTTGGACGGCATGGCCTATCTCGGCAAGGACAAGGCGCGCGGCGTTGCCACCATCGACGAGAACACCAGCGATGCCGAGATGGGCAAACTCACGGATGCCGGCATTCGCGGTGCGCGGTTGCATATGCTGCCGGGTGGCGCAATCGGTTGGCACCAGGTCGATGCGGTGGCCGGCCGTGCCCGCGCCGCCGGTTGGCATGTGCAGTTCCAGATGGACGGCCGACTGTTCCCCGACCGCGAGAAGCAGATTCTGACCTGGACCGACACCATCGTCATCGACCATATAGGCAAGTTCTTGGAACCGGTGCCGCCCGAGCACAAAGCGTTCAAGTCGCTGCTGCGGCTGGTCGATAGCGGTCGGGTTTGGGTCAAGCTGTCGGCGGCGTATGAAGTGTCCAAGACCGGCGCGCCGCATTACGAGGATGTCGGCAAGCTCGCGAAAATTTTGGTGCAACGCGCGCCCGAGCGCATGTTATGGGCCAGCAACTGGCCGCACCCTTCGGTCAGCGACAAGCCCGACGACGCCAAGCTGCTCGATCTGTTGGCCGCTTACGTGTCCGACGTCGCCCAGCGCAAGCGCGTGCTGGTCGATAATCCGGCGAAGTTGTACGGGTTTGGGTAAACACACCTCTCCTCGCTAAAGCGGAGAGAGGTCAAGATAAGTTGAGCTCGCGTGTTTCTTGCATCGTCGGATTGCCATTCGCTAGGCAATCCGATAACGCGCGATCACGCTTTCGTCCATCGCGATGCCCAGGCCGGGCGCTTGCGGCACCGCCATGAAGCCGCCCTGGGCGACGATGGCATCGCCCATCGGGCTGGCCTCGAGATCGCAATAGAAGCGTTCGACCATCATCGGATCGCCTTGCGCCGCCACGATATGGATGCTGGCAATCAAGCCGGGCCCGAAATAAGGCGAGTGCGGCGCCACTTTCACGTTCTTGCTCTTGGCTAAAGTCAGCACGTCGAGAAAACCGGTCAGCCCGCCGATCTTGGTGACGCTGGGCTGGGCATACTGCACCGCGCCCGCCGCCAGCATGTGATGGAAGTCGGCAACGGTGCTGGCATTCTCGCCGGCGGCGATGGCGATGGCGCTGTCTTTGCCGATGCGCGCCAGCCCGGCCCAATCTTCCGGCGGCCAGAGCGGCTCTTCCAGCCATAAGAGATCGTGCGGCGCAAAACTCTTGGCCATCGCCAGCGCGCCGTCGAATCTGTGCGGGCAATTGGTGTCGACGGTCAGCGCCACATTGGGCCCGATCGCCTGGCGCGCGGCGCGCACCATCGGCTCCTCGATCTCGTGCAGCTTGATCATGCGATAGCCGCGCTCTACGGCGCGGGCGCAATTGTCGGCCACCAGTTTGGCGTCGCCATAGCGCAGCAGGCTGGCATAGACCGGCGCGCGTTCGACCGTGTTCTTTGCGCCCAACATCTTATAGAGCGGTTGCCTGGCCACTTGGCCGGCGATGTCCCACAGCGCGACGTCGATGCCCGACAGCGCGAACAACATGGCACCGGTGCGGCCGAAATTCTGCAGCTTCTGCTGCGCCTGGAAATTCAGTTCGGCGATGTTGCCGGCGTGGACTTTACCGAGGTCCTGACCGACGAACAGCGGCGCCACGATGTCGTCCAACGCCACCTTGGTCGAGGCGATGGCGTTGTAGCCGAAGCTCTCGCCCCAGCCGACCGCGCCGTCGTCGGTCTGCACCCGCACCAGCAAGCTGTCCATCGTGTCCCAGGCCTTGCCGCCGATCACGGGATAGGGCCCGCCGTGTTTGTAAGGCACACGGATGACGAAGGATTCGATGCGCGCGATCTTCATGGCGCCAGTCTTTAAGTCTTGTCGCGCGTATAGCGGAAGTCGCAATGGCTGGCGCCCTGCATGATGGTCTGGCTGCGGTTGAGCCTGATGTCGCCGCCAAAGCCTTCGGCCATGGAGAAGTCGGCACTGCATACTAGCAGGAAGCCGAGCTCGGCCTCGCCCAGCGCCTGGTAGAATTCGGCATAGCGGCAGCCGGTTACGTCGATGGCGAAGGCGTCTTGCGATTGCTCGCGCACCTGATAATCGAGCGCGCCGGCGCTGCCGAAGGTCTTGAACGCCGAGCCAACCGCTTTGCCCAGATCGGAATCGTTCTTGGCGCGCCAGAACGCTTCACCGTAGCCGCGGTAAAGCTCGCCCAGTGCGCGGCGCACCAGCGCGTTGGCTTTTTCCGCGCCCAGTTCGGCCTGCAGCGTCTTGACCACAGGCACCAGCACCTGCGCCTGAATTTTGGCTTGCTCGATGACGGAAACGCTCATGCTCACCCTTGCGATGGTTTATCGGCATCATACTCCAGGCTGCAGAAGCTGCCGCCCTGGAAGCGATCGCCGATCGGATCGGGCGGCAGCTTGGCCTGCTCGGCCATGGCGTGGGCCGCGAAATCCTCGGCCACGCCGCTGGGCTTATAGCCCAGCCGTCGCGCATTGGAATTGTCCCACCAGCCGCGCACATTGTCCGATGCGCCATACACCACTTCATACTTTATGTCGGGGTGCTCCAAGCCGATGCGGATCAACTGCACCAGATCTTCCGGTTTGAGCCAGATCGACAGCCGGCGTTTGTCCACGGGCCGGTCATCGACATTGCCGATGCGGATCGACAGCACGCCCATGCCGTGCTTGTGGGCGTACAGCGCCCCCAGCGCCTCGCCGAACACCTTGCTGACGCCGTAGCGCGTGTCGGGTAGCGGCGTGACGTCGGTTCGGATTTTCTGTTTGCGCGGGTAAAACCCCACCGCATGATTTGAGGAGGCGAACACCACGCGCTTGACGCCACTCTGACGCGCCGTCTCGAACAGATTGTAGCAGCCGATGATGTTGGCCTGCAGGATCTGCTCCCAACTGCCCTCGATCGAGTAGCCGCCGAGATGGATGATGCCGTCCATGCCCTCGACCGCCTTGCGCACTGCCGCCAAGTCGGTGAGATCGGCGGCGACGAATTCTTCGTCGGCCTGCAGATCGTCGGGCTGCACGATGTCGCTCAAACGCAAAGTCTGGTAGAGGCCTTTCATCAGGCGCCGCAAGCGGCGGCCGACGCCACCCGATGCTCCGGTCAGCAGGACACGCTGCATCGTATGCCGCATGGGGCAGCTCCTTCTTTTAGGTCTTCTTCTTTTTGCTGGAAGCCAGGCTGCGATAGCGCGCGCGACTGTTGATCAAATGCCGGCGCATGGCCTGACGCGCCTTGGTCGGCTCGCCATCGGCGATCGCTTGCTGGATGGCGCGATGCTCACCCTGGATCTTGGCCAAATAGGCGTTCTGCTGCTGCTCGCCGCCCATCGACAGGCGCAAAGTCTGGCGCGGGATGATGAAGCGGCCAAGATATTCCAGGAAACGGGCGAATTGCGGATTGGCCGTGGCTTCGGCGATGGCGCGGTGAAAGGCGAAATCCTCGTCCACCGCCACTTCGCCGCTGCCGATCGCCCGCTCCAGCGCCGTCAGCGCCTTGCCAATACGCGCTTTGGCCGCGAGCGAGCCGCGTTCCGCCGCCAATCCCGCAGCCTCCACCTCCATAGACGTGCGCAGCTCCATCACGTCGAGCACTTCCTGGAGCGAAATGGCGCTGTCGTTGGCGACGCGGAACGGCCGTCGCGCCGCATCGGTGGCAACGAAGGCCCCGGCGCCCTGGCGCGTGATCACCAGCCCTTCGGCGCGCAACGCCGCCACGGCTTCGCGCACCACGGTGCGGCTGACGCCCATGGCGGTGACCATCTCGTGCTCGGTCGGCAGTCGGGCGCCGGGCGCCAACTGGCCGGTGCGGATCTGTGCCGCCAGCCGAACCGCGATCTCCTGGGTCAGGTTGTGGGGCTTTTCGATGCGCTGCAGCACGGAATTCTTATGAGCTTGTTTGGTGGCTGGACTTGGCAAAGGTTGCGTCTCAAATTAATAAGGTTATCGTACAAGTTGAAAGTACATAGGCATGCAAGGCGGGTCAATCGCGAGCCCAAAAGTCTACGTCGCGTTGCTCTGGAACGGCAACGTCAATCGTAACGACCGATCAATTGGGAGGATAAGAATATGATGAATCGACGCGACGCATTGCGGCTTGGTGCCGGCGCCTCGGCTCTGGCTTTGACCGGCGGCCTGGCATCGCGCGGCTTTGCCCAGGACAAGATGGTGTTCAAAGCTTCCGACGTGCATCCCGCCGGCTACCCCACGGTGGTGGCGGTCGAAAGCATGGGCAAGAAGCTGGCGGCGGCAACCAACGGCCGCCTGAGCGTGCAGATGTTCGCTTCCATGACCTTGGGCGGCGAGAAGGAAGCGATCGAGCAGGCGCAGCTCGGCGCCATCCAATTGGCGCGCGTCTCGGTCGGCGCCATGGGCCCTGTGGTGCCCGACTTGAACGTTTTCAATCTGCCGTTCCTGTTCCGCAACACCGAGCACATGCAGCACGTCATCGACGGCGCGATCGGGAAGGAGTTGCTCGATAAGGTCACCGCCAACGAGAAGATCGGCTTGATCGGGCTGTGCTGGATGGATGCCGGTGCGCGCTCGATGTACAACACCAAGAAGGACATCAAGTCGATCGAAGATCTCAAGGGCATGAAGTTCCGCGTCATCGGCAACCCGATGTTCGTGGACATGATGAACGCCTTGGGTGGCAACGGCGTCGGCATGGGCTACGACCAGGTGTTCAATGCGTTGCAGACCGGTGTGGTCGATGGCGCCGAGAACAATCCGCCCAGCTACGTGTTCGACAACCACTATCAAGCCGCCAAGCATCTCACCATGACCGAGCATTTGATCGTGCCGGAGATCCTGGTGTTCTCGCGCAAGGCTTGGGCCACGATGAGCCCGGCCGACCGGGCGTTGCTGATGAAAGTCTCGGCCGAGGCGCAGCAGGAAGAACGCGTGCTGTGGCAGGCCAAGGAAAAGGAAGCCTTCGATAAGATCAAGGAAGCCAAGATCAACGTCATCCAACTGGCCGACAAAAAGGCGTTCCAGGACGCGGTCAAGCCGGTATGGGACAAGTACGGCGCGCAATATGCCGAGCTGGTCAAGCGCATCCAGGCCGTCAAGTAAGGCACCTGGAGTAAAGCCCGGGCGGCGGGGCAACCTGCCGCCTTTTCTTCCCTCCGCTTTTGCCTGTCATAGGACCATCAATGGCCTCGCTGTTTCGCCGCGCCATGGACCTGCTTTATCGCTTATGCGTGCTGCTGGCCGGCGGCGCCATGGTGGTGATCTCGCTGGTCATCCCCTACGGCGTCTATTGCCGTTACGTGCTCAACAGTGCCGCTTCCTGGCCCGAGCCGATGTCGATCCTACTGTCGATCGTCATCACCTTGTTTGGCGCCGCGGCGTGCTATCGCATGCGCATCCACATGCGAGTCGGGCTGTTGGTCGAGCTGTTTCCCGCGCTGGGCCAGCGCCTGATCAACACCGTGGCCGAATTGCTGGTCGGCGGCTTGGGCCTGTTCATGGCGATCTGGGGCATTG
>JBBSNV010000155.1:0-5777 GCA_038260375.1 Reyranellales bacterium | reverse complement strand
GCCGAGCGTGATGGTCTCGTTGGAGAACTCGTCTGCCAGCGTGTTCGCGGCGCCGCCCACCGTCGTCACGCCCTGGCCGGCGAAGCCGCGTCCGATGGCCATGCTGAAGTCGGCGTTGTTCCAATAGCCCTGGGCGCCGAAGGAGAAATCGGACCCGACGCCGCCCAGGTCGAAGGCGATGGTGCCCAGGTAGTCGATGGTGGCCGTCGTGGCGCTCCGGTAGCCGATGTTCCGCTCGCCCACGGTGCCCAGATAGACGTAGTTGCTGCCGCGCACGAAGGGCGAACGATAGATATGGGTGACCGGCTGGCCCGGCGCCTCGATCACGAACTCGTAGTACGCGCCCGATTGCGCAGTGAACGGACCCCACACGCCATCGGCGCCGGTGGTCTTGCTATGCACCGGCTTGCCGCCTTGGCGCTCGCCGGTCTTGGCGTCGATCTTGTAGACATCCACCTTGGCGCCGCTGACCGGCGTATTGTTATAGGCGCCGGCGGTGATGTCGGTGACCACGCCGTTCAATACCGGCTTGGCCTCGCGCGTCACGTCCTTCTTGGGCTCGCGGCCGGTGATGAATTTATAGGTCGCCACGAAAGCCTGCGGACTGAACGCCGCTTCGCGGTGATCGATGTTGGGGATGACGATATTGGTGGCGCCCTTCAAGGACGGCGCGTCGTAGTTGACGCCGGTCGGCTTGCCCGCCATGCCCAGAAAGGCGCCGTCGGGTTGAGCGTATTTGTCGTTCTTGTCCGAGCGGATGGTCATGAACTTCACGCCGGACACGACTTCGTCGGTCCCGCCGTTGAGCTGTTTCATGAAGGCGCTCGAGCCATTGAACTCGGAGCCAACCAACACGGTGTCCGACACCAGCACGCCATGATTGACGCCGCCACCCAACACGACATGCGAGACCTTGGCGGCACCGCCGCCGTTCTTGACGTAGTTGCGGATGGTGTTGGCGCCGCGCGAATTGCCCACCAGCGCAACCTTGGATGCGCCGGTCTTTTTCAGCACGTCGTCGACATAGGCCGATAGCTGCTGCATCACTTCCTGCGTCGATGAACGGCCGTCTTGCGGCTTATCGTCGGCGGTGCGGGCATTGGGGTTTTTCAGGTCGATGGCGAACAGCCGGTTGCGGTCGTAGCCGTTGCTCTCGAAGCGCCAGATCGTGGTGAGCCACAGTCCGGCGGTATCGCCATTGCCGTGCACGAACACGATCGGCGGATCTCTATCGGCGGCGATGGCCGGCGCGCCGGCAAAGGCCAGCACCGCCAACAGACTGGCCAGCAATGTGCGACGCAATAGTTTCGACATGGTTCCCTCCCGAGACACGAGCGCTTATGCGCTTCGCAATGATGAAAGAAACGCTAACACGCCTGCGCTACGGCTGTCGCGCTTCGGAACGAGACCCCTATCGCAGGCGTTGGTTTTGGGTGCGCTGCAACGTCCAGGAGGTAGCCATGGACAAGATACCCGGCGAGCCGAGAAATTCCAGCCCGCTTGTCTTTTTCGCCATCGGCGCCCTGGTCGTCGCGGTGGCCGCTTTGGCGTTCTTTACCTTGAATGGGCCGTCCAATACCACGCCAACGCCGGTGACGGTGGTGACCCCGCCTGCGCCATCGACCGCTGCGGTTCCGCCGACCACCGATGCCGACCGGGATCGCCGTGACCGGGATCGCTACGATCGCGACCGCAGTCGTAACGACCGGGACCGCAATGATCGCGACCATAACGACCGCGATCGGCACTAAGCCCCGCTACCTCGCGTCGAGCAACGGTGCCGCCGTCTTCAAAAACGCGCGCATCAGCGCCGGCAGTGGATCGGCGTCGTGAAACACGAAGCCCACCTTATGGGTAACGTCCGGCTCGATCAGCGCGCGCGCCGCATAGCCGGCCGGCAAACCGAAAGTATCGACCAGGCTTTGCGGCATCACCGTGGACCACGGCCCCGACTGCATTACCGACCACAAATGCACCATCGAGTTGGTGACGATCTGCGGCCGCGGCTGGCCGCCGACGCGGGCGAAAGTGTGATCGATGATGCGCCGGTTCTGCATGTCGGGTGGCAGCAGGCACAACCGGTGCGTGGCAGCTTCGCGCCAAGTGATCGGGCGCGGCTTGGCCGGGCGACCGGCATTGGGGGTGACCAGCACATAGCGTTCGGTGGCCGCGACGATCGATTTGAAGTCGCCGAGCGGCTCGTTATCGATATAGGTCAGACCGATATCCAAAGTTAAAGTCGCCAGGCCGCGCAGAATTTCATTGGAAGTGCGCGACAGCACTTCGACCGTGACGTCGGGATAGGTGGTGCAGAACGGCACGGTGAATCGTGTCACCAGCACCAGCGCCGAAGGCACGACGCCGATCTTGAGATGCCCGCGCAATGCGCCGCGCGAGGCGGACAATTCCTGCAGCAAGCCATCAACATCGAGCGAGGTGCGGCGCGCCCAACGGGTGACGATCTCCCCTTCGGGCGTAAAGCCAACGAAGTTGCGCCGCCGCCGCACGATCTGCACGCCCAACGACAGTTCAAGCTGCTTGATGCCGGCCGACAGGGTGGGTTGCGACACGCCGCACTGCTCCGCCGCACGACTGAAATGGTGCGTTTGGGCGAGCGCCGAAAGATATCGCAAATGTTTGAGTAGCATGGCCCCTGAAAACCAGACGGCCCACACTAAAGCAAATCCCGTTGCGACGGAATCATTGCGTTTCCATCACAGCGGGTGAATTTGCTCTAACGATCGGAGAATGAGAGTCGACCGATCAGGTAAAACCGCTCTTGGTTCTACCTGATCGTGATCGGCTCTTACTTCCGATTTTCGATCGTCAATTCTTCAATTGAAGAGTTTTACGGCGTTCTCGAGCGTGCGCACCACGCCCCAGATCAACGGTATGCCCACCACTGCCCATGCCAGAAAGATAAGGACGGGCGAGCTCTGATTGTCAGTCATGTTCGTTTCTCCCTCTAGGCCGCTTGCGGGGCTTGGCGATAATGATGGCGCTGATCGACCTGCTTCATCAGGAAGTTGCAGATCAGGCCGACCACCAACAGCCCGGCCATGATGTACATCGTGACGGTATAAGCCTCCGCCTTGGGCACGCCGTTGTTGATTTGGTACTGGCGGATGTAGTTGACCAGCACCGGCCCGAAGATCCCCGCCGCCGACCACGCCGTCAGCAAACAGCCGTGGATGGCACCGACATGCATGGTGCCGAACACGTCCTTGAGATAGGCCGGCACGGTGGCGAAGCCGCCGCCATACATGCTGATGATCACCGCAAAGCAGGCGATGAACAATGCAACCGACCCGATATGTCCCGTGCTTGGCACCAAAGCGTAGAGCGCGATGCCGAGCACGAAGTAGATCATGTAGGTATTGCGCCGCCCGATATGGTCGGAGGTCGACGACCACAGGAAACGGCCGGCCATGTTGAACAGGCTGAGCAGGCCGACGAAGCCTGCCGCCGCCGCCGGCGAGATACGGCCGGGGAACATCTCCTGCATCATTGGCGAGGCTTGGCCCAACACGCCGATGCCGGCGGTGACGTTGAGGCACAGTACCCACCACAGCAGCCAGAACTGCGGAGTTTTGAGGGCCTGCGTCACCGTGACGTCTTCACTGGTGATCAGCCGCTTGGTGCCGGCCGGCGCCGGTGTCCAGCCCGCTGGCTTCCAGCCCGGCGTCGGAATGCGCACGATGAACACGCCGAACATCATAATGATGAAGTAGATGATGCCCATGGTGAGGAAGGTTTGCGCCACGCCGGTGCTGGTCGCACTCTTGAAGAAGTCCATCAGCGCCTGCGACAGCGGCGATCCAAACAGCGCGCCGCCGCCGAAGCCCATGATCGCCATGCCGGTGGCCATGCCGGGCCGATCCGGAAACCACTTGATCAAGGTCGAGACCGGCGAGATGTAGCCCAAGCCCAGGCCGCAACCGCCCAGCACGCCGTAGCCGAGATAGATCAGCCAAAGCTGATGCGTTTGCACGCCGATGGCCGAAACGATGAAGCCGCCGCCGAAACAACAGGCCGCGACGAACATCGCCTTGCGCGGCCCGCCTTCTTCGACCCAACGGCCGCCAATCGCAGCCGATAATCCCAAGAAGACGATGGCGATGGAGAATATCCAGCCAAGTTGGGTGAGCGACCAATCCTGCGGCGTCGACTGGGTGATGCCCAGTATTTTGGTCAGCGGCAGGTTGAACACGCTGAAAGCGTATGCCTGCCCGATACAAATATGAATTGCCAAGGCAGCCGGTGGCACCAGCCATCGACTAAAGCCTGGCCCCGCTATCGTGTGACTGCGATCCAAAAACCCTAAAGCCATTTCCCCTCCTCCCGATCTGTCCTTTCCCTGTGCTGGCTTTTTCCAGCGGGACAGATCTTGTTATAGATGGTGGAAGGATACGGACCGTCGTCTTGCAAATCCATGACAAGTCGCCAATTGACTCATTGGTCCGCTCTATCACTTTGCTGCGACTGCTAACATTTATCGCCCTGCAGCAAGGCCGCTTTGCGCCATTTCGTGATCGGCCCGCTCTATCAAACTATCGTAACTGGCTATTTGACCTTGCCGTGGTTGCGGCCCAATTTCCTTTTTAAAGGAAAGCGTTGGAGGAATTCTTGGCCGACGGGCAGAGCAGCAGCGCGTGGGATGAAATCAAGGCTGAGCGCATTATTGCGTCTCTGGCGCAGGAAGCCGGCGCGCTGATGCCTATTCTGCACGCCCTGAACGATGGCTTCGGCCACGTGCCCGATTGCGCGGTACCGCTGATCGCCACCGCGCTGAATATTTCCCGCGCCGATGTGCACGGTACCTTGACTTTTTATCACGATTTCCACCGCCAGCCGCCCGCACCCCACGCCATCAAACTGTGCCGCGCCGAAGCCTGCCAATCGCGCGGCGCACGCGAATTGGAACGCCATGCCGAGCATCGCCTGGGCGTGAAAATGGGCAGCACCACGGCCGATGGCGCCATCGCGCTGCAGCCGATCTATTGCCTGGGCAATTGCGCCAATGGTCCCTCGGCTTTGGTCGATGGCGTGCTGCAGGCCGAGATAGACAATAAAAAGTTCGATGCGCTGGTCGCAGCTTTGGATGCAAAGAAAACAACTGCCGAAGCGAGCCTGGTGGGCGGCGGCATTAAAATTTTCGTGCCGGGCGAAGCCACCGCTAAGGCGCTCGGCGCCGACGGCGTAGCGCATGCCATCGCTGAACACGCATCGCGCCACAACATCCCGCTCAGCATCGTACGCACCGGCGGACGTGGCGCATTCTGGCTCGAGCCGCTGATCGAAATGCAAACTGCCAATGGCCGCATCGCCTACGCCCACGTCACGGCGTCGGACGTGCCCGCCTTGTTCGCCGCCGATTTTTTAAAAGGGGGCGCGCATGCAAAACGCATCGGCGATCCCGCGCAGCACGATTGGTTCAAAAACCAGACGCGCTTGACCTTCGCCCGTTGTGGCGTGGTCGATCCGCGTTCGCTCGACGACTATGTCGTGCAGGGCGGCCTCGATGGGTTGAAGCGCGCGCTGAGCCTGCGGCCGGCCGACGTCGTCACCGAGATCGAGGCCTCCGGCTTGCGCGGGCGCGGCGGCGCCGGCTTCCCGGCGGGCCGCAAATGGCGCACCGTGCTGGAGACGCCGGGCGACACCAAATACATCGTGTGCAACGCCGACGAAGGCGATTCCGGCACCTTCGCCGATCGCTTGCTGATGGAAGGCGATCCGTTCCTGCTGATCGAAGGCATGGCGATTGCCGGCCTATCGCT
>JBBSNV010000154.1:0-5786 GCA_038260375.1 Reyranellales bacterium | reverse complement strand
GCAGATGCACGCCGGTGGTGCCGTCGGTAATGGCGGCGGGCTCGCGGCGGCTGGCGATCCGCAATCCGGTCTCGTCGCCTGTGAAATCGTCGGTCGAACCGCCGGCCGTGCAAATCACCGGCAGGCCGCTGGCCATCGCCTCCAGCACCGGCAAGTTGAAGCCCTCGGCGCGATACGGCGACACATAGACATCGGCGGCGCGATACAGCGCCGCCATATCCGCGGTGCTCAAGGTGGTGCCGCCATAGATCATGCGCGGGGCGATCAATTCGCGCAGCCGCGGTTCCAGGCCATGTAAGGTCGCCCCCAGCCGAGCATTGGAGCGATAGAGTTCGTCGGTGCCTTTGAGCAGCAGATAGACGTCGCCGCGGTCACGGCACAGTTCGGCGAAAGCGCGCAGCAAAAGATCGGCGCCTTTGTTGACGGTCATGGCGCCGGCATTCATGAACACCACGCCATTGTCCATGCCCGGGCCCAGCCCCAGGCGTCGGCGCATCGCCGCGCCGCTCGCCGCATCGGGGGCGAACACGGCGCTATCGACGCCGTGCGGCACCACGCGCAGCTTGGCTTGGGGAATGCCGATATGGCACAGGCCTTCGGCCGACCAGCGGGATGGAGCGATCACCATCAGGTCGTCGCGCGCTGCCAAAGCCGCGCTATCGATCGGCTGGCGCCAACTCGCCTGCTGGAACACGTGATATTCGTTGGGACAGATCACGCCCAACCGGCCGGCGATGGGTGGCGCAAGATCGAACGGATAGCCGAAGCGCAAGGTGGTGTCGGGGATGAAACCCGGCTCGGGCGCGGGCAGCGCCTGCAACAGGGCCAGGCTGGCCGCGTCGCTGAAATCTTTCGTGGCCTTTTGCCAGCCTTCGAAGTGCACCGGCAGATCGCGCACCCGCAGCTCGATCTCCGGATGACGGCGCAATGCCAGCAAATGCCAATGATTGACGATGGCGAAGGAGTGCGGCAGGAAGCGCCAGCCCTCGACCAATAATTTGCGCTGCGCCATTCCGCCCCCTTCGAGCGGCGGATTATGCATGGCGTAAATCGGGGCGTCGACCACCCCGCGACGGCTGGGCCGGCCCATCGGAGTGGGCTAGGATTGCTGTGGCGCTCGGCGCCTTTACGGGAGGAACAATCGATGAAAAAATTAGCTTCGGCTTTGTTCGCAGCTGCCGTGGTTATGGCGCTGCCCGCCATGGCGGCGGATTTCAAACTGACCAGCGCCGACGTCAAGGCCGGCACGCCGATCGCCAACACCTACGTCTTCAAAGGCTTTGGCTGCGCCGGCGACAACAACTCGCCGGCATTGGCGTGGTCCGGCGCACCGGCCGGCACCAAGAGCTTCGCTATTACCGTGTACGATCCCGATGCGCCGACCGGCTCGGGCTTCTGGCATTGGACGGTGGTCAACATTCCAGCCTCCGTCACCTCGTTGCCGCGCGGTGCGGGCGAAGCTGGCGGCAAGAACCTGCCGGCCGGCGCCGTGATGGGCCGTACCGATTTCGGCAGCGCCGCTTACGGCGGGCCGTGTCCGCCGCAAGGCGACAAGCCGCATCGTTACATCTTCACGGTGTTCGCGGTGAAGACCGACAAGCTCGACATCGACGGCAATGCGGCCGGCGCCATCGTCGGCTTCAATTTGCATTTCAATACGATCGCCAAAGCGACGTTTACGGCGACCTACGGCCGTAAATAACGCGCCGATATCTCCCAAAGCGGGGGGATAAAAGCACAGGCAAAGCACATAAAAGCACAGGGCCGGCATAACGCCGGCCCTTTTGTTTTTGCGACTGTTTCCGAACCAGAAATTCTGGAGCGGGCGAAGGGATTCGAACCCTCGACCCCAACCTTGGCAAGGTTGTGCTCTACCCCTGAGCTACGCCCGCAAAGCCCGCGCATAATAGTTACCCCAAACGCCATTGCAAGCGCCGTGGGACACGACTCGATGCAAAGCGCGACGATCTTGATTTTGCCAATGTTATGTTATAACGTTTATTATATTGCAGAAAAAAACTGGTCTATTCCATAAACTTACTATTGCGAATGATTCGCATTAACTGCTATGGATCCTCCATGACCACGTTCAAACGAGCCATTTGCGCATTCTTGACCGTCGGGGCTTTGGCGTTGGGATCGGCAGCGCCAGCCGCCGCCCAACCGAAGCTCGAGGTCGTTGCATCGTTTAGCGTCTTGGCGGATTTGGCGCATGAAGTAGGGGGCGACCGCATAACGATCCGCGCGCTGGTCGGCCCCGACAGCGATGCCCACGCCTATCAGCCAACGCCAGTGGATGCGCGCGATCTCAACCGCGCTCAGCTGTTGCTGGTCAACGGTCTGGGGCTGGAAGGTTGGATCGAGCGGCTGGTGCAGGCGTCCGGCTTCAAAGGACTGCGCGTCGTAGCCAGCACCGGCATCAAGCCGCTAACCATGGCGCCGGAAGCAGGCGATAAGGCAAATGCCGCTTCGCGCATCGCCGATCCGCATGCTTGGCAATCGATCGCCAACGTCATGATCTATGTCGACAACATTGCGCGCGGCTTGAGCCAAGCCGATCCCGATGGCGCTGCCTATTACGCAGCGCGGGCCAATGCCTATAAAAGGCAACTCGCCGAACTCGACGCCTGGGTGAAAAGCGAGATCGCCATGGTGCCTTCGAACCAGCGCCGCGTGATCACCACCCACGACGCGTTCCAATATTTCGCGTCGGCCTATGGCGTGAGTTTCATCGCCGCCGAAGGTATCTCGACCGAGAGCGACCCCAGCGCCCAACACATTGCCGCACTCATCGCCCAGGTCCGCCACGAGCATGTCCGCGCCTTGTTCATCGAAAACATGAGCGATCCGCGCTTGATCCAGCAGATCGCGCGCGACGGCGGCGCGGTATTGGGCGGCGAGCTTTAGTCCGACGCGCTGTCGGCGGCCGGTGGCCCGGCCGATAGCTATCTCAAGATGTTCCGCAACAACGTCATACAGCTGAAAGCAGGCATGCTGAAAAACTGACGCCAGGGAGCATCGGTGTTTCGCCAACGGGGTCTTTTTAGGGGGATCGACATGAACTGGAAAATTTCCAGCGCCGCCTTGGCGCTGTTGGGAAGCTGCGGCCTGACGCTGGCCGCCAAAGCGCACGCGGAAAAGCCGTCGCCCGATTCTTATCCAGTGGTGACAGCCGAAGGCTATCTCGACTTTCGCCTCGACGCCGTATCGCAATCCGACGATGACGCGACGCCACGGTGGAACGGCTATCTGCGCGGCGAAGCCAATCTCGGGTTAGACTTCACGCCGGAGTTTTCGCTGAAAAGCCGCATCACGGTGGATTCGATGCGCGCGCCGCGGCCTCATCGCGATCGCTTCGTTTCCGGCACCGGGGCGTTCCTGGAGCAGCTCTATCTCGACTACCAAACCGACGACGTCGGCGCCTATGCCGGCAAGTTCGGCCCGACCTTCGGCATCGCCTGGGATCGCCTGCCCGATCTGCTCAAGGACTGCATCGCCGGCGACTACGAGCTGGCAGAGATGATCGGCTTCGGCGGTGCGCTGAAGCTCGATCTCGACGGCATGGGCAAGCACGAAATCAACGCCGCTGCCTTCTTTCTCGACACCTCGTTGCTGCATCGTTCGCTGTTCTCCGTGCCGAGTGCGGGCGAGGATCGCGCCGAACGGATATCCAATCTGCGTCGCGGCGATGGCGGGTTGGCCAATACCGGCAAACCCAATAGCTTTTCCGCGACCCTCGGCGGCAGCGCGTTCGCCGACGCACCTGGCCTGTTCTATCAGCTCGGCTACCGCCATTTGGCGCGCGGCGCGACGGAAAGCAAAAACGAAGACGGTTTGGTGGGCGCGCTGGGCTACGAATTCAAGCTGGCCGATGAGGTGAGCATCGCCCCGTTCGTCGAGCTGGCGCATTTCTGGAATTTCAACGGCGGCAACGCCAACGCAACCGTAGTCACCGCCGCGCTGCAGGTAACCGCGGAACCGTGGAACATGTCCCTGGCGGCGTCGTGGCGGGGCATCGGCGACGCCTCGCCACGGCCCAAGGACGACTATAGCGCGGGATTTCAGGTCGGCTATGGCCTGGGCAACGGCTTCGAAGTGGGCGCCGGCTATCGCCACGAACGCATCGACAGCGTTAGCGCCGACATCGTGCGCGCCTATATCGGCTACAGCTTCGATATAGCCAAGACGCTCGGTCGCTGACACTTTGGCCGATGGGCGATGGCCAACGGGGCGATAGCCGATGGGGCGATGTTGCGCACACAGCGACAACCTCGCTACGCTATCCTCCTTATGATGCCGCCACCTCCTACCCCGCCCGCTACGCCCGAGACGTTGCTGGCCTATCTCGACGCATTGGGCATCGCCCACAGCACCGCCACGCACCCCGCCTTGTTCACGGTCGAAGAGTCCAAGGCCGTGCACGGCCAGACGCCCGGCGCGCATATCAAGAATTTGTTCATGCGCGACAAGAAAGAAAGGATGTGGCTGCTGACCGCGCTGCAGGACCGGCCACTCGACCTGAAAAAGCTGGCCGGCGGCATCGGCGCCAATCGCTTGTCGTTCGGCAGCGCCGATCGACTGATGAAATATCTCGGCGTGTTGCCCGGCGCGGTCACGCCGCTGGCCACGATCAACGATCGCGATGGTGTAGTGCAAGTAATACTGGATGCCGCGATCGTCGAGCACGAACTCGTCAATTGCCACCCGCTGGTCAACACCCAGACCACGACCGTGGCATCGCAGGAGTTGCTACGGTTTTTGCGCGCCACCGGACATGAGCCGCAATTGCTGGATTTACGCCCCTTCGCGCCCTGAAATCCCTGCCGTGCTAAGGCCTTAGCGCCCCTTGCCTTGGCCCGCGGAAAGTCCCATTTTCAGGGCCCGCATAACCGCCCGCTTAGTCCCGAGGAATCATGGAACCGCTGATCGCCAACAAGGAAGCTGCCGACATCATCGACAGCTCGACCGCAACCTTCACCACGGACGTGATCGACGCCTCGCGCGAGAAGCCGGTGATCGTCGATTTCTGGGCGCCGTGGTGCGGCCCGTGCAAGCAGCTCGGGCCCGCGCTGGAAAAAGTCGTCACCGCCGCCAAGGGCGCGGTCAAGTTGGTCAAGATCAACATCGACGAGAATCAACCGCTGGCGCAGCAATGGCGCATCCAGTCGATCCCGGCGGTTTACGCCTTCTTTCAGGGCCGTCCGGTCGACGGCTTCATGGGCGCCATTCCTGAAAGCCAGGTCAAGCAATTCGTCGATCGGCTGGTGCAAACCTCAGGCGGCGATGCCAGCGGCGGGCTGAACGAAATTCTCGACCACGCCAAAGAGGCCTTGGCGGCGGGCGATGCGGCGCTGGCCGAACAGATCTACACCGAAGTGCTGCAGGCCGAGCCCGGCAATGCCGATGCCATCGCCGGCATGGCGCGCATCAGACTACTGGCCAAGGACATCGCCGGCGCCAAGCAGGTGCTGGACGGCGCGCCCAAGGAAGCCGAGAAGCACGCCGAGATCGTGGCGGTGCGCACCGCGATCGATCTGGCCGAGCAGGCCGAGGCGGCCGGTCCGGTGAACGAGCTGAAAGCCAAGGTCGAAGCCAATCCCAAGGATCACCAATCGCGCCTCGATCTGGCGATGGCGCTGTATGCCGGTGGCCAACGCGAAGAGGCGGTCGACGAGTTGCTCGAGCTGGTCAGGCGCGACCGCAAATGGAACGAGGACGCCGGACGCAAGCAGCTGGTGAAATTCTTCGAAGCCTTGGGGCCGATGGATCCGCTGACCATCGACGCG
>JBBSNV010000153.1:0-5828 GCA_038260375.1 Reyranellales bacterium | reverse complement strand
CTGGCCGCCGGGCGCTCGATTTCGCTGCCATCGCTCTCGACCGGCGGCACCAAATTTGCGGCACGTGTATCGGGCGCCTATGCGCGTATTCGCGAGCAATTCGGCGTGCCGGTCGGCCGTTTCGAAGGCGTGCAGGAGCCATTGGCGCGCATCGCCGCTACTGCCTATCTGCTCGAGGCCGCGCGGCGCGTAACCTGCAGCGCCATCGACGGCGGCGAGAAGCCGGCGGTGATCGGCGCCATCATGAAATATCATGCCACCGAGCGGCTGCGCCTGGCGATCAACGACGCCATGGACGTCCATGGCGGCAAGGGCATTTGCGACGGGCCGTCGAATTACCTGTCGCAGACCTATTACTCGCTGCCCGTCAGTATCACGGTCGAGGGCGCCAATATTCTGACCCGTTCTTTGATCATTTTCGGCCAGGGGGCGATTCGTAATCATCCCTGGCTACTCAAGGAAATGACCGCGGCGGCCGACCCCGATCATGCCCAAGGCCTGCGCGATTTCGACCGCGCCTTTTTCGGCCATCTCGGCCATTACGTCGCCACGTGGTGGCGCGCGTTCCACCGCAATCTATTGGGCGGCGCCACGGCATCGGCGCCCGGCGTTAAGGAACTGGCGCCGTATTATCGCGCCGTCGGCCGCGCCAGCGCCTCCTTCGCGCTGGTCACCGAAATCGCGCTGCTGGTGTTGCAAGGTGCGCTGAAGCGCAAAGAGGCGCTGTCGGCGCGGCTGGGCGATGTGTTGTCGGGCATGTATCTGGTGAGCTGCGCGCTGAAGCGTTGGGAGCAGGAGGGCCAGCAGGCTGCCGATTTGCCGCTGCTGCGCTACGCGGTCGAGCGCGAGTTGATTGCGGTGGAGCAACGGCTCGACGAAATCCTGCGCAATTTCCCCGGCTGCGTGTGGCGCTTCGTGCTGCGCCGCGTGATCTTCCCTTGGGGTCGTTGGCGCAAGCCGACCAGCGATTTATTGGTGCGCCAAGCGGCGGAATTCTTGATGCAGCCCGGCGAGGCACGCGATCGGCTGACCGGCGGCATTTTTCTGGCGCGGGATTTCAAGGCGCCGATTTCCGAACTCGATCGTGCGCTAGAAATGGCGATTGCTACCGAGTCGGCGGAAAAGAAGATGCGCGAGGCCAAGATTCACGATCCTGATCGCGCATTGGCAGAAAAGCTGATCGGCGTCGAGGAGCATCAGGCGATCGAAGAAAAACGCCGGCTGGTGACGCGGCTGATTCAGGTCGATGACTTTGCGCCGGAAGAACTGACCGGCATCCACAAGGACATCACCGACAGTGACAAGCCGACCCTGCCGCGCGCGGTGGCTGGCGAGTAGCTTTACGCATTTTTGCGCTTTAGCGCCGCGGCGCTGAGCCAGAACACTTCGCCTTGGCTGTGTTCGGTATCGAGCCAATGAAAGTCGAGATCGGGGAGTTGCTCGATCAACAGCTCGCGGCCGCGGCCGATCTCGCACAACAACCCGCCGCCGGTGTTCAGATATTGCGACGCGTCGCCGAGAATTTTGCGCACGATGTCGAGGCCGTCCTTACCAGAACCCAGAGCCATGGCGGGCTCGTGCTTGAATTCTGGCGGCAGCTTTGCCATCGCCTTGGCATCGACATAAGGCGGGTTGCTGATGATCAAATCGTAACGCCGCTCCGCCAACGGCGCGAACAGATCGCCGTGCAGCAACTCGATGCGGTCTTTCATGTCGTGTTCGGCCACGTTGATGCGCGCGACTTCGAGCGCGTCCTGGGACAGATCGACGGCATCGAGTTTGGCCGCGGGGAAGGTCATGGCGGCCAGAATCGCCAAACAGCCCGAACCGGTGCATAGATCGAGCGCGCGGCCGACCGTGCCGGGATCGGCGATCAGGCTTTCGGCGCTGCCGGCGACCGCGCCCGACAGCAACAACTCGCCGATGAAGGAACGGGGCACGATCACCCGCTCGTCGACGTGGAAGCCGATGCCGCCGATATAGGCGCGCTGCAACAGGTAGGACGCGGGTTTGCGCGTGGTGATCCTGGCCTCGATCAATTCGGCCAGTCGCGCGCGCTCGGGCTTGGTCAACCGCGCCTCGAGGAACGGCTCAAGCTGGTCGATCGGCAGGTGCAGGCCTTCCAGCACCATGAAGGCCGCCTCGTCGAAGGCGTTGGTGGTGCCGTGGCCATAGCTGAGCTTGGCAGCGGTGAAGCGGCTGGTGGCATAGCGCAGGAAATCGCGCAAGGTTTTCAGGTCGCCCGCGTCTTCGTTCGGTTCTTTACGGCTCATGGACCTAGCCTAGTCGCGGCTGGAGACAGCGGCAAGATTCGCTCTAAAGTGGAGCGATGAGCAGCATTAGCGAATTCGCCCGCCAGCATGTCGCCCCGCGCAATCTGGCGGCGGCGCAAGAGTTTCCGCGCGATCTGTGGCAAGCGATCGGCGCGGCCGGGTTGTTCCGCATCGGGTTGCCGGCGGCGTATGGCGGCGACGATGGCGGCTATGTCGAGATTGCCGCGGCCGAACGCGTATTGGTAGCCGAGGGCGGCTCGCTGGGCTTTGGCATGTCCTGGACCGGGCATCAGATGACGGCGCGGTTTTTCATCGACCGCTTTGCCAATGCGCAACAAAAGCGGATGTTGATGCCTGGCCTGGTTTCGGGCGCTTTGACCATCGCGGTGGCTATTTCCGAGCCCGAGGCCGGCGCCCATCCCAAGCTGCTCAAGACCACGGCGCGGCGCCCCGGCGGCGATGACGGCGACAGCTACGTGATTGACGGCGAGAAGCTCTACGTCACCAATGGGCCGATCGCCGATTGGTTTGTCGTGCTGGCGATCACCGCGCTGGAACAGGGCCGCAAGCGCTACTCGGCGCTGCTGGTGCCGCGCGATACGCCGGGCTTGGCGATCGTGCCAATGCCGGCGATGAAGGCGCTGAAACCCTCGCCGCATTGTGGCTTGAAGTTCACCGCTTGTCGTGTGCCGGCGGCCAATCTGTTGGGCGATGCGGACACCGCCTACGAGAAAATGGCTTTATTGTTCCGCGATGTCGAAGATGCGGTCGGCACGGCGGGCTTGGCCGGCGCCTTGCGCTATGCAGCGGATCTGTTAGCCAAGGCAGCGACACCGAACGATGAAGCGAACGCCGCATTCGGCGAATTAGCCGGGCTGTTGGACGTGTTGGATCACGCCGCCGATGCCTGCGTCGCGGAGATGGGCAACGACAACGCCGCGCTGCTGGTCGGCTTCCGCAGTCTAGCGGCGCAGATCGCCGGCAAGCTGAAAGGCCTGCGCTATACGGTGACCGCCAATGCGATGTTCGACGTAGTGATGGCCGATATCGACTTGTCGTTAGGCATTGCGCGCCAGCCGCGGCTGATCAAGCAACGCCGGCTGGGCTCTGCCTTCATCGCCGCGCGATGAGCAAGCGGCTGTTGATCGTGGCCCATGTGCCCTCTGCCAACACGCAAGCCTTGCGCGATGCCGTGTTGGCGGGCGCGCAGCAAGGCGGCGAGGGCATCGACATCATGGTACGCACGCCGTTCGAAGCGGGCGCGGGCGACGTTCTTAAGGCGCAGGCTATCATCCTCGGCACCACGGAAAACCTGGGTTATATGAGCGGCGCGCTGAAGGATTTCTTCGACCGCGTCTACAATCCGTGTCTGGAAAAGACACAAGGTCTGCCTTATGCGCTCTACATCCGTGCCGGCAACGACGGCACCGGCACCAAGCGCGGCGTCGAGACCATCGTCACCGGCTTGCGTTGGCGCGCGGTGCAGGAGCCGTTGATTTGTCGCGGTGAATACAAAGTCGAATTTGCCGATCAATGCCGCGAGTTGGGCGCGCTGGTGGCGGCAGGATTGGATGCCGGAATTTTTTAATCTCGGTGTTGCGGCGCTAAATGCTCGGGCTTTACCACTTTGACTTTGGCGATGGTCAGCGCCATCGCCAATTCGAGCGCAGCATCTAAACGCTGGTCGTAGTCGCCGGCGCGCGCTTCGCGGCAGAACATATCTATCATCTCATCCAGTGACGCCACGCGGCCGAGAAATCCCGCCAGTGCTTCACGCGCCTGACGGTCTAGATCTAGCCCCAGCGCCACCTCGCGCTCGACCACGCCGATCAGGAACGCCGACACTTGAGCGCGGAAGCGCAGTTGCGCCGGCGAGGTGTCGGTGCCGTGCTCGAGGAACTCGCGCACCGTGGCCAGGATGTTGGGCAAGGAGGGGCGGTCTTGCAGCATCGAGCTCACCGGTAATTTCCCGCGATCGACATCAGCAAATCGTATTCGATCATGCTGGTGTTGCGGCCGCAGGCGGCGAACACCACGGAGCTGCGGCCGCTGAAGACATGGGCATAGGCTTGCATCACGTTGTAAACCGCCCAGCGCAGCAGGCCGAAGATTTCCCAGTAGCGAATCTCCTCGGCATCGATCGGTGCGCCGCCGGCCGCTCGATAATCAGCGAGGAAATCCTCGCGCTTGCTAAAGCCGCCGACCGGCAAATCGATATTGCCGAAGCGCCAGGAGCGCGTGGTCAGCCAGCCGATGTCTTCGGCCGGCGCGCCGATATGGCAGCACTCCCAATCCAGCACAGCGTTTAAGCCATGTGCCCCGACCAGGAAATTGCCGGTGCGCAGATCGGCGTGTAGGAAGGCACGACGCCGCGGCGGCGGGCGATGTCGCTCCAGCCAGCGCAAGGCCACTTCCAGGGCGGGATGCGCCTCGCGGTAAAGATCGAAATAGCGACGAAAGGCTTCGACCGGATCGCGGCTTTCGACATAGGGCTCGAGGAACGCGACCTCGGCCGGATCGATGGCGTGCAACTTGGCGAGAAACTCGGCGAGCTGGCCCGGCAAGTTCTCGCGCGCGGTGGCGAATTTCGTATCCTGCAGGATGCGTTTGGGCAGGCTTTCGCCCGCGGTGAATTCGGTGACGAAGCCGTCGCCCATGCCGTCGGCGGCGTCGAACTCGAACACCGGCGCCGGCACGGCCAGTCCGTGCTTCACCGCCACCTGCATCGCACGATACTGGTAGCCCGCCGGCAGGAACGGGCTTTCCGCCGCGGCCAAAGTTACCTGGCGCGACACCAGGCGGCGGGTCGTGCCGCCCTCGATCAGGTCGAACAGCATGGTGCGGTTGGAGCCGCCCATAGTCGGGATCAACACATTGTCGATCTCGACCGCGTCGCCGAAGCGCCGCCGCATGGCGCGGCGCAGATTGCCGAGCTCAGGATTCATGATCGCAGTGGGCATGATCAGTGCGGGAAGCCCGTCAGTTTATCGTTCTCGATGCGCTCGATATATTCGCACATGCCGTAGCCCAGCTTGCCGTCCCAGGTGAATTGGGTGAAGGCTTCGGCGATGCGCGACACCAGCGTTTGGCCATCGGCCTTGCGCCGGTTGCGCAACGGCGCCAGCGAAATCGTTTCGCCTTCGATCGTCTCGGCGCGGGTGGCGGTACGCACGTTCAATCGAACGCGTTTGGGATCCTGCTCAGGCGTCCAGTCGGTGACCACGTCCAAATCGGTGATGTCTTCGTATTTTCCATCGACCATCAGCACGCCGACTTTGCGCGAGCGGCCATCTTGTGTGGCGATCTTCAGCAGCATGAAGCCACGCCCGTCGCCGAAATTGGCCAGGAACAGGCGATACCAATAGATGCTCTGCCAATAGCGCGGCCCCCAGGAATGATCGCGCCAGCCATGACCATCGACCGGCCAGTGTCGGTCGCCAATCTGGATCGCGCCGTTCACCGCAATGTGCTGGTGGAAATGGCCCAACAAGAAATCGCGACCATACCTCGGGGGTGTGGCGGCGGAGGTCGGTGCGCCGCCCTGGAGCGGCGAGG
>JBBSNV010000152.1:0-5832 GCA_038260375.1 Reyranellales bacterium | reverse complement strand
TCTGCAACGAGCGGGCGAAGACATGCATGCCGTCGCTGCCTTGGAATGTGGTCAGGCCGGTATCGGAATCGATCACCCATTGGCCGTTGGCGCGGAAGTCGTAATAACCCGGCGATTCTTCGTCGGTCTGCTGATCGGGATCGCCTTGCGCGGCGTTCCACGCGGCGATGAAATAGACGCCCGGCACCCATGGCTTGACCACATCGCGCAGCGGGAAAGCGGTGGTGACCTTTTCGTTGGTCTTTTTCACGGTGCTCATCTCGCCGTGCCACACCAAGGTGCCGTCTTCGTTGGCGAGTTGCTTGAGCTGATAGAGATAGAGTTCCGAATTTTGCAACTGATCGCGCGTCAGGCGCGCCAGCAAACGGTCCGACACGCGATAGACGCGCACCATGACCTTGTCGACGTTCAAGGTGGTGATCGGCACACCCATGGTCGATTCGCGCGGCAGCACCAGACCGGAGTTGCCGAACGTCACCAACGGCGGGCGTTCGCCCAACGAAACGGTGATCGGCTCGGCATTGGCCAGTTTCAAATCGCCGGCGGCAGGGAAGCCCGCTTTCAGCTCGACTTTGTAGTCCTGGCCGTAGACCAGGCCGCCCAGGCACAGCCGGTCGCCGGCGACACGGATGGCCAGCTTGGTTTCCGGCTCGACCTTCACGTAGTCCTGATATTTGGCGTCGGTGAGCAATTGCGCCGAGAAGGTCAGGCAGGCTTCGGCCAGATCCTTGGTGGTGTCGATGTTGAGCGTCTTGACCGTCAGGCTGGCGGGCGCCGGCTTTTGATCGGAAGTGCCGCTGTCTTGCGCCCGTACCGGTCGCGTGGGGGTGGCCGGCGTCGCCGGCGTCGCGGTGGTGCCAGCCACCGGCGCATTGGTGGTACCCGCGGTTTGCGGTTTTTCCAGCGGCTGCATGTTGCGATGCGCCAAGTAGGCTGCACCGCCGACCACCAAAACGGCGGCAATCAGCGTAATCGCGAGCGTCGAGCGTTTCATCTTAATCACCCCAGAGCATCGTCGAAGACCGGCTCATCGACGCCAAATATTAGCGTCAATCGGTTCGACGTGTTGGTATGCATTTCGAGTTCGCTTTGCGGAAAAACTGTGGCAGCCGATAGCCATAACACGATCAAAAGTGAAATATTTCAACCTGTGTGTGGCCGGCAACACTACCTATGACGCTGGCTTCGCTATCCACCTGCAACCGACTTGCCTTGATCGGCCGGCGACCGTAAACAGGCGTCATGGCATTGCATTTGGTCAAGCTGGCGGTAGGTGCCGCCAGCATCGAGGAAATCGAAGAATTTCAGGAACAGCGGCGCAAAGAACGGCGGCAGAAAGCGGCCAGTCCGCATCGCGTTTTCACCCGGCACGGGCCAAAGCGCCAGGACGAGCTGCTCGACGGCGGCTCCCTCTACTGGGTGGTTAAAGGCTATATCCGCGCCCGGCAAAAACTGGTGGGTTTCGACCAGGCGGTAGACGACGAGGGCCGGGCGTATAGCCAGTTTCTGGTCGAGCGCAAACTGACCCCGACCGCGGTCCAGCCGATGCAAGCCTTCCAGGGCTGGCGCTATCTCGACCCAAAGCGCGCGCCAGTCGATATCCGCAAGGGCGATAGCGCCGACCTGCCGCCTGAAATGGCCGACGAACTGCGGCGTTTGGGACTGCTCTAACCGCTCCAGAGGACAAGGCCGTATTGCGACTCCACTCCGGCATCGTGGTGCAATGCACCGGTCGAGCGGATCAGGCTAACGCCTTGGGAAATTGGAACCAAGCTTCATAGGTGACGTTCAGGCTGGACAGCTCCCAAGAGCGATATTCGCTCGGCCGGCGAGGTCGTCAGCCGTTTTGAGGGAGCCAATGGAGGGTAAAATGGGCCGTGGAATTCTGCTTTTCCTGTTGGGCGTTCCTATTCCGATCATCATTCTTCTCGCCATTCTGTTCCATTAAGGGGAGGGCATCATGAGCATCCCCGTAACCGGGACTTACGTCGCCGCCGGCGATACCGGATCTTCCCGATCCGGCGTTACCTGGTCGGCGATCTTCGCCGGCGCAGCGGTCGCTGCCGCCATATCGCTGATCCTAATCATTTTGGGATCGGCGCTGGGCTTTACTGCCATCTCCCCTTGGCCCTATCGCGGCGCCAGCGCGGCCACTGTCGGCATCGGCGCTTCTATCTGGCTGGTGGTGACTCAATGGATCGCTGCCGGCATGGGCGGCTATCTCACGGGCCGCTTGCGCGTCAAATGGTCGGGCGTGCATACCCACGAAGTGTTCTTCCGCGACACTGCCCATGGCTTCCTGGCCTGGTCGGTGGCGACTTTGGCAACGGTTGCTTTGATTGCCTTGGCTGGTTCGGCAGTGCTGGGTGCAGGCACACGCGCTGTGGCCACCGTCGCTGGTGGCGCGGCGCAAGGTGGTATGCAGATGGCGGGTAACAACGCCCGCGATATGGGGCCGCTCGGCATCGGCTCGCCGCCGGGCTACTTCACCGACATGCTGTTCCGCATGGACAACCCGCCGGCAGCGACGGTGACGCCACCGGCCGGTCAGCCGATGTCGGGCCAAGGCATGGGCGGCATGGGTCAGGGCGGCGACACCCGTGGCGAGGCTTCGCGGATCTTGCTGCGTAGCGTCGGCACGGATATGTCGGCAGGCGACAAGACCTATCTGGCCAAGCTGGTCGCGGCTCAGACCGGCATGTCGCAAGACGATGCCGTAAAACGGGTCGATGCTGTCAACGCCGAGATCAAGAAAACGGCGGACAAGGCCCGAGAAGCGGCCGACAAGGCCCGCAAGGCTGCGGCGACGGCTTCGTTCCTGGCGTTCCTGGCGTTACTGGTGGGCGCGTTCATCGCCAGCGTGGCGGCGGCCTTCGGTGGCAGCCAACGCGACGAGTACGAAGTGATGTACGCCGAAATGCGCTAAGCATTGTTGGCTTAAGGAAGGCCGCTGTCGCAAGGCAGCGGCCTTTTCTTTTGCGTCGCACGGATGATCGCACCTGCTTACGTATTCCTGGGCTCGCCGCATTGCTCGAGCTACATCACCGGCGAGATCCTGCCGATCATCGGCGGGTATTCTGGCGGTTAAACTCAAAAAAAGCCGGCCCGACATCGTCGGACCGGCTTTTTCTTGAGCGTCGCTGGCTATTTACCGGCGCGGGCGATTTTTGCCTTCATCCAGGGGCGCGGCTCGCCCAACACCGTCAGATCGTTAGCCGGATCGGCCGCATTGTCGTCGTCTCGGCCGGTATTGGCTTTGATTGCGGCGTGGAAAGATTTGAACGCCGGCTTGGGCAGGTGTTCGGGATCGTATTTGGCCACCAGTTGTTCCTTTTTGGCCGCCATCTGCTCTCCCAGACCGTCGACATCGACCTTGGCTTTGCGGGCCTTGGCGAATAGGCCCTTGCCCGGCTCTTCCTCTTCCTTGACATGATGCTTGATGTATTCCGACAGCACCTTGACCTTGGCATCGTAATATTCGTCGGTGGACGGCTTGCCGAGCAATTCGACGATCATCACCTTGGCACCGTCATGCTCGACCTGGGCCTCATCCAACATGTCTTCCTCGACGCCGGCTGTGCTGCAGGCGGGATAGAAGATCTGCTCTTCCAGCTCGGTGTGGACGATCAGCTCCTTGCAGATTTCGTGCGCCAGCTTGGCTTTGTCGCCGGCCGATTTCAGCTTCTCGTATTTCTTGAACATGCCGTCGACCTTGTCGTGATCGGCCTTCAGCATGGCGATCGCGTCCTTGGCCAGGGGCTTGCGGGCAGGCGCCCGCTTGGCGCCGGTTTTTGGGGAGGGTTTCTTGGTTTTGCTTTTCATCTTAGGGCTCCGGTTTTGCGAATTGATGCTTGTAACAACCACTAGGCATTAAAAAGGTTCCGCGCCGGTTGCTGCGGATTGTGCATCTGGCCGTTCGGGTCGAGGGTCAGTTCAGCCAGACGGTTTGCGGCTGGGGCGGCAGGCAGGCCAAGCTGACCTGCAGCTCCAAGGCCGTACGGATTTCGCCCTGCACCTGCCAGCTTACCGCGTAGAATGGATTTGCGATGACTGGTTCACCGAAAGATCACGCGATCGGGATTGGCTTTCGCGCACGACAATGAGCAAGTTCAGTGGCCCATCGCTGGAACAAGTGAGTCGAGAATCTCATGCTTGAGCGTCCGACCCCCTTGCGCCTTGGCTGGCGGCACGCCGCCACCTTTATTTTCATCGGCCTGCTGGCCGTGGCGGGGTTGCGGTTGATGGCGCCGGCATCGGTGGCCGAACAGGCGCGCCTGGTGCCGCCACCGATATTGGACGAACCGACGCAAGCCACGACCGAAGTGGCTGTCCTCGCCGGCGGCTGCTTCTGGGGCGTGCAGGGCGTGTTCCAGCACGTGGAGGGCGTCACCAATGCCGTTTCCGGCTATGCCGGCGGCGGTAAAGACACAGCCCAATATAGGCGTGTCGGCAGCGGCGGCACGGGTCACGCCGAAGCGGTCAAGATCACCTTCGATCCGCGCAAGATCAGCTATGCCCGTATCCTGCAAATCTATTTCTCGGTGGCGCACGACCCCACCCAGCTCGACCGTCAAGGCCCCGACAGCGGCCCGCAATATCGCTCGGCGATTTTCCCCACTAGTCCTGCGCAAGCCAAGGTCGCGCAGGCCTATATCGAGCAGCTCAACGAGGCCAAGGTATTCAACGCGCCGATCGTCACCCGCATCGAGCCCGACCGCACTTTTTACGCGGCCGAGGCCTATCATCAGGATTTCCTGACCAAGAATCCCAACCATCCTTACATCGTTTATAACGACCTGCCGAAAATCGCCGAATTGAAAAGCTTGTTCCCCAAGCTTTATCGCGCCGATCCGGTGCTGGTGGCGACGGCAGGAATCAACTAGAGCGCCCAAAGCCGCGCGGCGTCGGCTCGACGGACGCTCCGCGGACGTTAGACGCCGACACCGACAACGACAACGACCACGACCGCGGGGGCGGGCGTGGCGCGCGGCATTGGGGCGATCGGCGGTGTGGCCTATATCGGCGTCAGCTTCGGGCTGGCGCTGGCCTGCCATCGCGTCAATCGACAGCTGTTCGACGATGAGGTGCTTACCTTAAGTGCGATCGACGGCAAAAGTTTCGTTTCCCTGGCGCGCTTCTATCTCGAAGGCGGCGACGTGCATCCGCCGCTGTCGTTCCTATGGTTCCGCCTGCTGCAGATGTTCGGCCTGTCGCTCGACATCCAGCGCGCGATCTCCTTTGCCTTAGCCGCCGCGGCATTCGCTTTAGTGCTCGATCTGGTGTGGCGGCGCTTGCCGCGCCGCTCGCCCGGGCCGGAGTTGTTGGCGATGGCGTTGTTCCTCGGTGCGCCGTTACTGTACGGCGTGGGCGACGCGCTGCGCTGGTATCCGCTATTTGCTTTCCTGATCGCCGCCAGCTTCTGGACCATCTTCAACGCCGGCCGGCCGACAATATTTGCGGCCATCTTGTTGGGCTTGGCTGCGGACACATCATATCTCGCGGCATTGCCGGCCTTGGCTTACCTGATCTGGCGCTATGCCATCGAGCGGCGCTTCGATCCGCTGCGCGATCTGCTGTTCTGGATCGTTGCCGCGATCGTTGCGGCGCCAGGCCTGATCTCGTTCTTCGCCTCGCACGGGTTGATCGGCGGCCAAATCGCGACATCGCCTTTGACCAGCCTCGGTACCGACCTGCTGGGTCTGGCCGGCGGCACCATTTTAGGGGTCAGCCAAAGCGCCATCGCCATTCCGCTAGCGGTCGTTTTTATCCTGGGATTGATCTCGGCTTTCGCTGCGCCGGGCAAGGGCCATGGCGGCGATCTGCGCGGCTTCG
>JBBSNV010000151.1:0-5833 GCA_038260375.1 Reyranellales bacterium | reverse complement strand
AGCCGGCGGTGACCAGCGGTGGCGTCTTGGGCTCGGCGCTGATTTTCGGCCTGCGATCCTCGCTGCAGCTGGTCGGACGTCTGATCGTGAGCAAGGCGCCGATTTTCGCCGCCTTCATCGCCAGCGCTTTCGGCTATGCCTTAAGCGAGCAGCCGCCCTCGAACGATGCCGCATTGGATACCGCAGCCAATGTACTGCACGCCGTGCGCCCGATCCTGGCCGCGGTTTTGGCGATTGCGCTCGGCGAAGTAGCGGCGTGGACGGTGCGAAAATTGGGCCGCCGCCCGGCGCTTCGGCAAGCGAAGGAATGAGCAGCGCGCAAAAAAAGAAGCCCCGCCGGAGCGGGGCTTCTGCCGTGCCGTCAGAGCGTGACGATCATTTCTTCTTCATCGCATCGTCGGCCGAGAACGCGAAGTTGTCGAAGCTGTTCTCGGCATAGCGGAACCACAGAAATTCCTCGTCGCGGAATTTCTTCCACGAGTCGTAAACCTTCTTGAACTTGGGATTGGTGGCCGACGTCTCGGCGTAAAGTTCAAGGGATGCCTTGTAGCAAGCGACCATGATATCGCGGCTGAACGCCTTGAGTTGCGTGCCGCCGGCAATTAGCCGACGCAGCGCCGGTGGGTTTTGCGCGTCGTACTTGGCCGGCATCCACACATTGGCCTCGGCGCAGGCCGCTTCCAGAACGTTCTGGTAGCTCTTCGGCAGTGACTCCCACTGCTTTATGTTGACATATACGGAAAGCTGCGGACCCGGCTCCCACCAGCCCGGGTAGTAGTAGTATTTGGCCACTTTCTGGAAGCCCAGCTTCTCGTCGTCATAGGGGCCGACCCATTCGGCCGCATCGAGCGTGCCCTTTTCAAGCGACGGATAGATGTCACCGCCAGCAATCTGCTGCGGCACGACGCCGAGTTTAGTCAAAACCTTGCCGGCGAATCCGCCAACGCGGAACTTCAGGCCCTTTAGATCGGCAACGGTCTTGATTTCCTTGTTGAACCAACCGCCCATCTGGCAGCCGGTGTTGCCGGCCGGAATCTGATGGACGTTGTAGCCGGCGAAGAATTCGCGCATGAGTTCCATGCCGCCGCCGAAATACATCCATGCGTTCTGCTGGCGGGTGTTCAGTCCGAACGGCACGGCCGTATCAAAGGCAAAGGTCGGATCCTTGCCAAAATAGTAATACGACGCGGTATGACCCATCTCGATGGTGCCGTTTTGCACCGCGTCGAGAACCTGCAGCGCCGGAACGATTTCGCCACCGGCAAAGGTGCTTATCTGGAACTTGCCGTCGGTGGCAGCAGCGACGCGCTTGGAAACCAGCTCGGCGGCGCCGAACAAGGTATCAAGGCTTTTGGGAAAGCTCGAAGCCAAGCGCCACTTGATTTCAGGCATGGTCTGCGCGCTGACGATCGACGGCGCAGCCAGCACCGTCGCCGTCGCGCCCACACCGGCAGTTTTCAAAAATGTACGACGTTTCATTCAATGTCCTCCCTGGAGACGTTTCTATGGCCTGACCTAGGAACCGCTCAGATGCCCGGCCGCCGAGGGCAATCTTACACGGGCCGTCGTATTTTGGTAGGGAAAACAGAGGCTTCCCGCCGCTTTGCGGGTGCATTTTGCCTCAGAAAAAGCACGAAAGACCACGACATCGACGTGCGTAGAAAGCAGGCAGCTTTCGCTGCACTGCAAAAATATACTAATCGGAAAATTTGAAATTATTAGGGCGCGGCACCGCTGCGAAACGCAATTAACAATGCCAGGGCCAAGGCGCCGACGATGATGCGATACACGGCAAACACACCAAAGCCATTGCGGCTGACGAAGCCGACCAGCCAACGCACCACCACGATGGCCGACAAGAAAGCCATAACGAACCCGATGGCGATCAACAGCCAGTTGCTGCCCGACAGGGATTTGAAGTTCTTGAGGGTATCGTACAACGTAGCGGCGATCATGGTCGGAATCGCCAGGAAGAAAGAAAACTCCGTCGCGGCCGCACGGCTGACGCCCAACACCCGTGCCCCCATTATGGTGGCGCCGGAGCGCGATACGCCCGGAATCATCGCCAAGATTTGGCAGCAACCGATCGCCAGCGCCAAGCCCCAGCCCATCGAATCGACGTCGGGGACACGGTCTTCGGTATAGAAGCGCTCGATTGCCAGGATGATGAAGCCGCCCACGATCAGCGCCACGCACACTACATAAGGATTGAACAACACGTCCTTGATGAAGCCGTGCAGCAAAATACCGGCAATCGCAGCCGGCAAGAACGCTATGGCGATGTTGAAGGTGAATTTGAAGGCGCGCGGCTCGCGGGGCAGGCCGCGCACGGTGTCGATCAGGCGCTGGCGATAAACCCAGCACACCGCCAGGATGGCGCCGAGCTGGATGATGATCTCGAACACCTTGCCGGGTGGGCCATCGAAGCCGAACAGCTCATCGAACAGCAGCAAATGACCGGTCGAGGATACCGGTAGAAACTCGGTGATGCCTTCGACCAAGCCCAACGCCAAAGCTTCGATGATGGTGCGCAGATCCATGGGTTTACCCCGTTAGAATTTATTGCTGCGGGTGAAGCCGGTGGGCGGCAAGCGCCCAGCCTGAGCGCGCTTGCCAACCCAGGGCCGCAAATCGGTCTCGGTGCGGGTGCGGTCGCCCTGGGCCCAGCTCAGGCCTTCCTTGAGCACGAAGGTCTTCACGTCCGACAAGCCGCCGTCTTTGTATTTTTGCAAGATCACGCCGCGGCCGCGATTCATCTCCGGCACTTCGGCGATCGGGAACAGCAACAATTTACGATTGTCGCCGATCACCGCGACGCTGTTGTCGCCCGCTGTCACCACCGCGCAAGCCGCAGCCTTCTCGCCCTTGGCCAGATTGAGGACTTGTCGCCCGTTGCGCGTCTGCGCCATGGTCTCGTCTTCCGGCACGATGAAGCCACGCCCGGCGCTCGAGGCGACGATGAATTTGCGGCCGCCCTTCAATATCAACAGATCAACGATGTCCTGATCGTTACCCAGATCGATCATCAGACGCACCGGCTCGCCCTGCCCGCGCCCGCTGGGCAGCTTATCGGAGGGTAGCGTGTAGAACCGGCCGTTGGTGCCGAGCACCAGTAACTTGTCGGTGGTCTGGGCGTGCAACAGAAAGCGCACGCCATCGCCTTCTTTGTACTTGATGTCGGCATCGGCCCCGAGATGGCCGCGCGCCGCGCGAATCCAACCCTTTTCCGAGCAGATGATGGTAATCGGCTCGCGCTCGATGAAGGCCTCGATCGGCACCACCACGGCCGAGGGCGCTTCGGTCAGTTCGGTGCGGCGCTTGCCGAGCGGAGTCTTGGGCCCGAATTGCTTGCGCAGGCCGTCGATCTCAGCGGCAATCGCATCCCAACGCTTGTCCTTGTCGCGCAGCAGGCGATTGAGCTCGCGTTTCTCGTCGGAGAGCTTCTTGTGCTCGTCGCGGATCTGGAATTCTTCCAGCTTGCGCAAGGCGCGCAGACGCATATTCAAGATCGCGTCGGCCTGCACCTCGGAGAGCTTCCAGCGCTTCATGATGATCGGCTTGGGCTCTTCCTCGCGGCGGATGATCTTGATCAGCTCGTCGAGATTGAGATAGGCGATCAGATAGCCGTCCAGCACTTCCAGCCGGGCTTCGATATTGGCCAGGCGGTGCTTGGAACGGCGCAGTAGCACGTCGTGACGATGATCGAGATAGGCCTGCAGTACCTCGCGCAGATCCATCACCCGCGGCACGTTGTTGCCGTCGAGCACGTTCATATTCAGCGGCACGCGCGCTTCCAGATCGCTCAACCGGAACAACTGGTCCATCAATACGTCAGCCGGCACGTTGCGGCTGCGCGGCTCTAGGATCAGGCGCACGTCCTGGGTCGACTCGTCTCGCACATCGGCCAGGATCGGCAGTTTCTTGCTGTTGATCAGCTCGGCGATCTTCTCGACCAGCCGCGCCTTGGGCACCTGGAACGGGATCTCAGTGACCACGATCTGGTATTGGCCCTGGCCCATATTCTCCTGGGTCCAGCGCGCGCGCAGGCGGAACGAACCGCGACCGGTCTTATAGGCTTCGACGACAGCGTCGCGCGATTCGGCCAGGATGCCGCCGGTCGGGAAATCCGGTCCTGGAATCAAATCGACCAACTTGTCGATGGTGGCTTTGGGAAACTTGATCAGATGCAGCAGCGCCGTGGTCAACTCGGCCACGTTATGCGGCGGGATGCTGGTGGCCATGCCGACAGCAATGCCACTGGCGCCATTGGCGAGCAGATTGGGGAATGCCGCCGGCAGCACTACCGGCTCGCTCTCCTCGCCATCGTAAGTGGTGCGCATGTCGACTGCATCTTCGTCAATGCCATCGAGCAGCAATTGCGCCACCGGCGTCAGCCGCGCTTCGGTGTAACGCATGGCGGCAGCATAATCGCCGTCGATATTGCCGAAATTTCCCTGGCCGTCGATCAGCGGGTAACGCACGGCAAAATCTTGCGCCAAGCGCACCAGCGCGTCATACACCGACTGATCGCCATGCGGATGATATTTGCCGATCACGTCGCCCACGACGCGGGCGGATTTCTTGAAACCGCTGCCCGGATCGAGGCGTAACTGGCGCATGGCATAGAGCAAGCGCCGATGCACCGGCTTCAGCCCATCGCGCACATCGGGCAGCGAGCGCGCCATGATGGTGGACAGCGCATAAGACAGATAACGCTCGCTCAAGGCATCGGCGAGCGGCACGCCACGAATGTCGCCGCCGTTACCGCCTGCTGGGGCGACTGCAGTTTTGGCCATATCTCTAAAAACCCGTTAACTACCAGATATAGTATTCATATCGCCCAGCCGGTCAACGAATCGCGTGCGGGCCGCTGGAATCGGCTTGTTATGAGGCGCCAGGACATGGCGTTCCAGGAAGTGCGCTGTCAGTTTCAGCCCGTCGAGCACATCGTCCGTCGTGGCGTCTTGCAATGCGCCGCCCGGCGTCAGGAACCGCGGCAAGGCGAGCAGCTTGCCGTCGTAAGGCAAGGCGGCAGTGCGGCTGACGGCGCGACCGGTGCGTGGCGAGACGAAAGCCAAATCCTCCGTCACGCCGGTCAACGCGCAAGACGCTAGATCCAGGCCAAAGCCCAGTTCTTGCAGCAGACCCACTTCCAGCTTCACGTAAATCGTGGCCCAAAACTCGCTGGCCATGGACAGCAGCAATGCTTCGAAGCCGACGAACACCGCCGGGTGCGGCTCGCGCTCGGGCAACGCCACCTCAGCAATGGAGCAGGCCGATTGCAGCCCAGCCAGGCGCAGCGGATCGTCGAGCAAAGTCGCCGCATGCGGCGTTATCAATTCGGCAGTGTAGTGGCCGAGCTGTTCCGATAAGCGGCCACGCCACGTCACGCGCAAGCGATTGCCCGGCTGATACACGCCCCGCGCGCGGCCGTTGCTGCCGCCATAGACCAAACCGGCGTGGCGGCCGTAACCCGGCGTCAACAAAGTAGCGATGCTGGCGCTCTCGCCATGGCGGCGCGTATCGAGCACGAAGGCGTCGTCGGTCCATTCCATGGCTAATGCCTAGAGCGGATCCGCTCTACTCCTAAAATGTAGAGCAAATTCACGCCTTTTGACGGCTCTGGAAGAGTTCCGTCAAAAGGCGATTTGTTCTAGACGTTGTAGTCGAGGCCCCATTCACGGAACTGGCCGGGATCTTCGGCCCAGTTCTGCCGCACCTTCACATACAGAAACAGATGCACGCGGCGGTCCAGCACCGCCTCGAGTTCTTTGCGGGAAGATTGACCCAGGGTCTTGATGCGCGAGCCGCCCTTGCCCAGCACGATGGCTGT
>JBBSNV010000150.1:0-5880 GCA_038260375.1 Reyranellales bacterium | reverse complement strand
ATGGCGATTTTCTTGCCCCATTCGCGGTGGGTTTCGGGCGGCAACTTGTTGGTCGCATCCAGCCCGATCTTTGAGCCAAGCCCGGATTCTGGCGAGGCAAAATCGAGATAATCGATGGGCGTGTTTTCGATCAGGGTGACATCGCGCGCCGGGTCCATGCGGGTCGAGACAGCCCACATCACATCTTTCCAGTCGCGCGCGTTGATGTCGTCATCCACCACGATCACCCATTTGGTGTACATGAACTGGCGCAAATACGACCACACGCCGAACATCACGCGCTTGGCGTGGCCGGGATAGGCCTTCTTCATCGACACCACGGCGATGCGATAGGAGCAGCCTTCCGGCGGCAGCCAGAAGTCGACGATCTCCGGGAATTGCTGCTGCAGCAGTGGAATGAACACTTCGTTCAGCGCTTCGCCCAGCACCGATGGCTCGTCGGGTGGCCGGCCGGTGAAGGTCGAGAGATAAATCGGCTGGCGCCGCATGGTGATGGCGCTGATGGTGAACACCGGGAAGCGCTCGACACTGTTGTACTAGCCGGTGTGATCGCCATAGGGGCCTTCGTCGCCGTAATCCTCCAGCGAGACATGGCCTTCCAGCACGATCTCGGCTTGCGCCGGCACTTTGAGCGGCACGGTCTTGCAATCGACCAGCTCGACTTTCTTGCCGCGCAGCAAGCCGGCGAATTGATATTCGCTCAACGTGTCGGGCACCGGCGTCACCGCGGCGAGTATCGTGCCCGGATCGGCGCCGATCACCACCGCGGCCGGCAATGGCTCGCGCTTCTCATCTTTCCAACGCGCGTGATGCTGCGCGCCGCCGCGGTGGCGCAGCCAGCGCATCAAGGTGGTGTTCTTGCCAGTCACCTGCATGCGGTAGATGCCGAGGTTGAAATCGTCCTCCCTGCGCTTGCCCGGGCCTTTGGTCACCACCAGCGGCCAAGTGATCAAGGGCGCAGGCTCGTTGGGCCAACAGGTCTGGATCGGCAGGCGCGCCAGATCGATGTCGTCGCCTTGCAGTACGATCTCCTGGCACGGCGCGGATGAGACCGTCTTGGGCTTCATCGCCATCACCGTGCGCAACAGGGGCAACATCGCGAATGCCTCGCGCCAGCCGCCCGGCGGTTCGGGCTGGCGCAAGAAGGCCAAAGTCTCGCCGACTTCGCGCAAATGGCCAGGCTCGCGATCCATGCCCCAGGCGACGCGCTCGACCGTGCCGAACAGATTGACCAGCACCGGCATGTCGTATTTAAGGCCGTTCTCGCCCACGACGTTTTCGAACAGCACCGCCGGACCCTGTTGAGCAAGAAGCCGGGTCTGGATCTCGGTCATTTCCAGCACCGGCGACACCGGCGCCTTCACACGCACCAGCCGGCCGGATTTTTCCAGCCGGTCAATGAAGTCGCGCAAGGAGGCGTAAGGCATGGAAGCAGCCTAGCCGGTCGGCGCCGCCGTCTCAAATGCCGGTATCGGCGCGATTTGCCGCTGCTGTGCGCAATGCTAGCATCGGCCGCGTCGATTCCGGCGTGGCGATAGATTTAGCGCGGGGGGATCATTGGCTCGCAACGTAAACACTAAGCTCCCCACCGATTTTGCCGACCTGTTGTCGCCCGCCGGACGGCGTGTGCTGGAAGGGCGCAGTCCGCTCTGCGGCGCGCTCGGCAATCCGCGCACGCGCTTCGTGGCCCAGCCCGGGCTGATCGACAAAGCCCAAGCGCAGAATCTGCGCAGCGCGTTGGAGCGCGCGCTGACCGGCCGCTTGCAGCGCATCAACCAGCCGATTCCGCCCGAAGCCACTTGGGACATGACGCATAATTACGGCGAGGCGCTGCCCAAGACCGCGCTGGTGTGGACCGCCTATCTCGAGAGCAAGCGCGAGGCGGCCTGGAACGCGGCCGAGGAGATCGGGTTGTTGGCGCTTTTGCGCTCCGACAGCTTCCGAAACTTCGCCCAGCAACTGGCCGGCCGCGCGTTGAAAAAGAAATGGGGACAGCAGGTGCTGTGCTACGGCCCGGGCGACTATTCCGGCCCGCATAACGATCACCATCCCGAGGACGCCGAAGCGCGCGCGGGCTATCTCGACATCCATCTCAGCCTGGCGTCGGCTGCGGTGGCGAGCCACTTTTTGGTTTATGCCCGCGCCGGTCATTTGACCGAGATGGTCGATGTGGCGCGCGACGGCTTGATCTCGGCCTATCGCCTGCCGTTCTGGCATTACACCACGCCGCTGCAGGCCAAGTCCGGCCGGGAATCCGAAGCGCGGCGCTGGGTGTTGTTGGGGACGTTTCTTTACGACGACGCCGTTACTGCTGGCGGCCGACCGGCAGGTTTACGGGCGCGACGTTAAGGGCGTGCCACAGGCACGACGCTGACCGCGTTCTTCGGGCTGCCGGCGATGATCCTGTCAGAGTAGGTCAGGTAGACCAGCACGTTGCGCTTGCGATCGACGAAACGCACCACCTGGGTGGTTTTGAAGATGGCCGAGATGCGGGCGGAGAACACTTCCTCCTTCTCCTTCAGCTTGGCCACCGCTTGGGCATCGATCGGCCCAACTTGGCGGCAGGCGATCGACACGTCGGACGGGTTCTCAGCCAAGCCGACTGCGCCCTTGAGGCCGCCGATCTCGGCGCGCGACAGGTAGCAGGCGACGCCGGGCACTTTGGGATCGTCGAACGCCTCAACTACGATCTTGTCGTTGGGCCCGATCCATTTGAACTGGTAGCCGACCGAGCCGATCTCTTCGGCCTGGCTGAGGGCGGGCAGGGCAAACATCAAGGCAGCGGCGAATAGAGCCAGGCGCATCGCGATCTCCCGTTGGCAGAGGGTGAGCGTTCTATACGCTTATCTGGGGCTTGTGCGCCGCGTTGCCAGGAATATTCCCGGCAGCACCAGAGCTGCGCCGGCCAAGTGATAGAGATGTAGCGCTTCGCCCAGCAGCAAAAACGCCAGCAGCCCGGTGTAAAGCGGCGTCAGATACATGATCAGTCCGGTCGGTCCCACGCCTAGCGCGCGCTGCACGAAGCCGTAGGATTGGTAGGCGCCGAAGCCGGGCACGGCGGCCAGCAGCGCCACCACACCCAGGCTGCGCCAATCGAAGATCATGACCCTGCCGGCGCTCTCTTCCCAGACCAGGAACGGCATCAGGATCAGTGCGCCGGTCAGCATGATGGCGGCCAGCCGCGCCGTGGGCTCCAGGGCACTGGCGCGATGTTGCAGCAGCACCGCGTAGAGCGCCCAGGCGATCGAGGCCAGCAGGATGCACAGATCGCCGATGGTGAAGCTGAGACCCGTCAGGCTGCGCCAATCGCCTTTGGCGATGATCACCAGCACACCCAGCAGGCTCAGTGTCACGCCCGCCAGCTGCCGTCGTGTCATGGTCTCGCCGTAGAACAGCCGCGCCATCACGATGATCAGCACGGGAGAGGAGGCGTAGATCAAACCGATAGTGGTGGCGGTGGTGGTGGCCGCGCCGTAATAGACCACCGCGCCGCACACGCCCATGCCCAGCGCGCCCAGCAGCAGCAAATCGGGCCATTCCTTCAGGATCGCGCGGCGGCCTTGCCATAGCGGGCGGGCGCAGAACGGCAGCATCAGTAGAAAAGCGCCGACCCAGCGCCAGAATGCCAAGGCCACTGGCGGCATGAACTCGGCGGTGGCGCGCGCGGTCAGCATGTTGGTAGCGAACATCGCCGGCGTCAGGAACAGCAGCGCCAAGGCGAGGTTGCGGTTGCGCGCCGCGTGACGGGCGGGCGTCACCTGGTTGGCAAGCGTGGTTTCCTGATTGTCGACGATTTGCTGACTCATGGCGGCTGGCTGATGCTGTCTCTACTTTGCCCTTCTGCCGTAAGCGGGAGAAGGGCAGAAGGGTCAGACTGCGCGCAGGCCTTCCGGCGGCACCACGCCTTTGGCTTCCTTGATGGCGCGGCGGTAGGCGGTTTCGGTCTTGAACGGCCCCATCTTGGGCAATTTATCGGCGGCCACCGGCTTGATCTCGCCGGTGCCGGGCTGCACCACGTTGAACGAGCCGTCGCGGCCCAGCAGCGGGATCGGGCGCTGCCAGCGCGAGAACACGCGGCGCATGGTGGCGGAGAAATCGACGAAGGTGTCGAACTCTTCCTTATCCTTGGCGAAGATCGCTTCGAACGAGGCGCAGAACTCGTCGATGAATTTCTGGTCGACCACCTGCATGTTGGACATCATCCAGCAGCGGTCCTGAAAGTCCCAATAGATACTGAGGCCGATGAATTCTTTCTTGCGGTTGATATAGGGGAAGAACGGAAACGAGCGGCAGGCGATGGTGCGATTGTTGCGCTCGCAGAACTGCGCGCCTTTGCACTCGATGGCGCGGCAAGTGCTGGGCAGCTCTTCTTTGATTTTACGGGTCGGCGCATCGTAGGGCTTGAAGATGTGCCACAGATCGGTGCGCGACTTCAGCAGATCCCACTCCGCCTTTTCGGCGATCGGCACCGCATTCTGGGTCGAGCAACAGACCGGCTCGCCATTGTTCAACGGCGCGCATTTGCGGCCGCAGTCGAAACGCGACACCGAGGCGTTGAAGCCTTCGTAAATTCGGGCGAAATCGGCGGAGGTGAGGGCCATGACACTGCTTTCGGTTACGACGCTGGGCTTTCGTCACGACCATGGCGCGCTATTCCAGCACACGCCACACCACGGTCTCTTTCATGCCCCGGTTTTCCAGTTGAAGGGAAGTGGGAATATCGTAGCGGGTGAGTTCTTCTAACCCTTGCACAGGCAGATAGTTGCGACCGGGGTCGCCCAGCAACACTGTCTTGCCCGCTGCCGCATTCTTGCGCAGCCAGGCAAAAGCGCGGGCCGCCATCGGTTTCTCGTAGCAGACGTCGCCCGCCAGGATCACGTCGATGGCCGGATCGGGCTCTAAGGCCAATAGGTCGCGGCCATCGGTTGCGATGTTGTGACTATTGGTTTGCGCGTTGAGTTGGGCCGCCAGCAGGGACAGGGCATCGATGTCGTTGGCGATGGCGTGATGGGCGCCGGCCGGCATCGCCGCCAAGGCCGCGACGCCGGAGCCCGCGGCGAAATCCAGCACCGTTTTCCCGGCGACCACGCTTGGATTGTAGAGCACGTAGCGCGCCAAGGCCTGGCCGCCCGGCCAGCAAAACGCCCAATAGGGTGGGTCGATGCCGGCCTGTTCCAGCATCGCTTCGGTGGCTTGCCAGATCGGGGTGATCTCGGTGGCGAGGTGGAGCTTGAACTCCGGCACCAGGATCGGCGCTTCCAGCGTGGTGTTGGCGCGGATGAACTCGGTTCGATCCGCCGTAGATTTAATCGTGGGTTTCATAAAGCGCGCGCCGCTAGGATGCCGATCAGCAGCAGCCAGCCGACCATGCGGTTGGCGCGGAACTTGGCCAGGCAGTCGGGCGCGCTGGCGGGCTTCAAGGTCACAAGCTGCCAGGCGAAGAACGCCGCCACAGCGCCGAGGCCGATCCAATACGGCCAAGTCACTTGTGCCAGCATTCCGGTGGCGACCAACAGGCCCAGGCACAGCAGGGAGAAGCCGCCGATCCACAAATGCGGCGCGCGCTGGAAGCGCCGCGCGGTCGAGCGCACGCCGATGATGGCGTCGTCGCGCTGGTCCTGCATGGCGTAGATCGTGTCGTAGACCAGGGTCCAGGCGATGCCGGCGCCATAGAGTGTGACCGCAGGCCAGGCCAACTCACCGCGCCAGGCAGCCCAGCCCAGCAGCGCGCCCCAGTTGAACGCCAGGCCGAGCACGAATTGCGGCCAGTCGGTGATGCGCTTCATCAGCGGATAGATCGCCACCACCAGCAGCGAGGCCGCGCCGACCATGATGGCAAAAGGCGAAAAGCTCAGCAGCACGGCGAGCCCGATCAGGCTT
>JBBSNV010000149.1:0-5891 GCA_038260375.1 Reyranellales bacterium | reverse complement strand
CACCATCACTTCGAGAAGAAGGGCTGGGCCGAACCCACCGTGGTCATCCGTTTCTGGATCATCGCCTCGATCCTGGCCTTGGCCGGGCTCGCAACCTTGAAGTTGAGGTGAGCGCATGATCGATCTCGCCTCCTTGCAAGGTTCACGTTTTGCGGTGGTCGGGCTGGCTCGCTCCGGCCTGGCAACCGCGCGCGCCTTGCAGGCGTCGGGCATCGCGCATCTGGCTTGGGACGACGATGCCGCCAAGCGCAGCCAGGCTGCGGCTTCCGGTTTGAATGTCGCCGACCCAAACAACGCCGATTGGTCGGGCATCGACGCGCTGTTGTTGAGCCCCGGCATTGCGCACACTTATCCCGCGCCGCATCCGCTGGCCGCCTTGGCGCGCTCGCACGGCAAGCCGATCCTGGGCGATATCGAATTGCTGATGCGCGCTATGTCTCGTGACGCAGTGATGCGCCCGCGCTTCGTTGGCATCACCGGCACGAACGGCAAATCGACCACCACTGCGCTGATCGGCCATGTCCTGCAATCGGCCGGCAAGAAGGTCGAAGTCGGCGGCAATCTCGGCCGTCCGGCGCTCGATTTCGCGGCGCTCGGCAAGGACGGCATCTACGTGCTGGAAATGTCGTCCTACCAGCTCGAGCTGATCGAGCAGGGGCGTTTTGATGTCGCCGTGTTGCTGAACATCACGCCCGATCATCTGGATCGTCACGGCGGCATGGCCGGCTACGTCGCTGCCAAGCAGCGCATCTTCCTCAATCAGCGCAAGAGCGACGCTGCAGTGGTCGGCATCGACAGCGCGCCGACCCGCGACATCGCGGCCGGGCTGGTTGCGGCCGGCCAACGCGTCATTCCCATTTCGGTCGGGCACAAGGCCGAAGGCGGCGTTTGGGCGATCGACGGCATCTTGCACGACGATATCGACGGCGCGGGCTTCAGCTTCAGCTTCGACCTCAAATCGATCCTCACTCTGCCCGGCGCGCATAATTGGCAGAACGCGTGCGCCGCTTACGCCACTTGCCGCGCGTTGGGTCTGAGCCCGCAAGCGATTGCTACTGGGATCAAGACCTATCCCGGCCTGGCGCATCGCCAGGAGAGGATCGCGGTGATCGGCGGCATTCCTTATATCAACGACAGCAAGGCGACCAACGCCGACGCCAGCGAAAAAGCGCTGTCGAGCTACGGCACGATCTACTGGATCGCTGGCGGCCGGCCCAAAGAGGGCGGCATCGAGTCGCTTGCGCCGCTGTTTGGCCGCGTCGGGCACGCCTTCCTGATCGGCGAAGCGGCCGACGAATTCGGCGCCACCCTGCAAGACAAAGTGCCGTTCGAGAAGAGCGGCGACCTGGCCCATGCTGTGCAGGCAGCGCATGTCATGGCACAACGTGAACATCGCCCGCATGCCGTGGTGCTGCTATCGCCGGCCTGCGCCTCGTTCGATCAATGGCCGAATTTCGAGGCGCGCGGCGATGGCTTCCGCGCTTTGGTTAAAGAACTCGGTCCGGCCTTAGCCGGTAAGCCGACAGGAGGTGCGCAATGATCGCGCTTCCCAGCAGCGAAAGCCTTGGCGCACCGATGCGCAAGCTGATGACCGGCGTTGCCTTCTCGCGCGCCGATACCAGCGTGATCGGCCGCTGGTGGTGGACGGTCGATCGCTGGATGCTGGCGGCGATCGTGGCCATCCTGGCGTTCGGGGTGATCCTGACCATGGCGGCCAGCCCGCCGGTGGCCGAGCGGTTGGGCATCAACTCGTTCCATTTCGTGTATCGGCAATTGGTCTTCCTGCCATTCGCGCTGGTGGTGGCGCTGGGCATTTCGGTGCTGTCGCCGCAGCAAATCCGCCGCTTCGCCACCATCTTGCTGCTGGCCAGCGTGGCGGCGCTGGCCATGACTTTGCTGATCGGCGCCGAGATCAAGGGCTCGCGCCGCTGGCTGTCGCTGGGGCCGCTCACTCTGCAGCCCTCGGAGTTCGTTAAGCCTGCTTTCGCGGTGGTGGCGGCGTGGCTGTTCACCCGGCGCAAGCTCAACAAAAAGTTTCCCGGCTATTTGCTGTCGATCGGGTTGTTCGGCGCGATCATGGCGCTGCTGATCCAGCAGCCCGATCTGGGCATGGCCATCGTGCTGTCCACGGTGTGGTTCGCGCAGTTTTTCCTGGCCGGATTGTCGATCTGGTGGGTGGTGGCCGGCATGGTCGGCGGCGTCGGCAGCGTGATCGGCGCCTATTACACCTTCTCCCACGTGCACAAGCGCATCGATCATTTCCTCAATTCCGATGTCGGCGACAGCTACCAGATCAACACCGCGCTGGAAGCCTTCATGAACGGCGGCTTGTTCGGCCGTGGCCCGGGCGAAGGCACGGTCAAGGCCTTACTGCCCGACGCGCATACCGATTTCATCATGGCGGTGGCGGGCGAAGAATTCGGCCTGATCGTCTGCCTGCTGGTGGTCGGGCTGTTCGCCTTCGTCGTGCTGCGCGGCATGAGCCGCGCGCTGCAGGAGACCAGCCTGTTCCTGATGCTGGCCTCGGCTGGCCTGGTGGTGCAGTTCGGCCTGCAGGCGCTGATAAACATGGCCTCGACTTTGAAATTGATGCCGACCAAGGGCATGACCCTGCCGTTCATCTCTTACGGCGGCTCCTCGGCGCTGGCCACCGCGGTGGGCATCGGCATGTTGCTGGCCCTATCGCGACGACGCGGCGGCATCGGAGAGATCGAATGAGCGCGATCTTGCACGTCAACGCCCTTGGGGCCCCGATCGTGCTGGCCACCGGCGGCACTGGCGGTCACGTGTTCCCGGCCGAAGCCTTGGCCGGCGAGTTGGCCTCGCGTGGCCACAGACTGGCGTTGATCACCGATAAGCGCGGCCGCCAATGGAAAGGCGCGCTGGCCGATTTCCCGGTCCACGCCATTCACGCCACCAGCCCGTCGGGTGGCATTGCCGGCAAGCTGCGCGGTGTGGTCGAGCTGGGCCGCGGCTTCTTCGAAGCGCGTAGCGTGTTGCGCCAATTGGCGCCGGCTGCCGCGGTCGGTTTCGGCGGCTACGCCTCGGTGCCCGGCATGATGGCCGCCAGCATGGCGCGCATCCCCACCGTGCTGCACGAACAGAACGCCGTGCTGGGCCGCGCCAATCGCTTGCTGGCCGGCCGGGTCGATCGCATCGCCACTGCCTTCGCCCATGTCGATCACGTATCGCCTGAGCGCGCCATCATGGTGGGCAACCCGGTGCGCGACGATGTGCGCCTCCTGTACGGCCGCGGTTACGTGCCGCCCAGCATCACCGGCACGATCAACATCCTCGTCACCGGCGGCAGCCAAGGCGCCACGGTGTTCTCCAAGGTGGTGCCCGAAGCATTGGCGCAATTGCCGCCGGTGCTGCGTTCGCGCCTGCGCCTGACCCAACAATGCAGATCCGAAGACCTGGAAGCGGTCAAATCGGCCTATGCCGCGCTCGGCGTCGAGGCCGAACTCGCTTCCTTCTTCGCCGATATCCCAGCCCGCTTGGCTGGGGCCCACCTCGTCCTCGCGCGTGCTGGGGCGTCGACGGTGGCGGAATTGACCGCTTCAGGTCGTCCGTCCATCCTCGTCCCCTATCCCCACGCCACGGACGACCACCAGAACGCCAACGCACGGGCGATCGACGAGGTGGGCGCTTGTATTCGCGTCATCAACGCGGAGTTCACGCCGGCTTGGCTGGCGCAAAAGCTCAGCCAGTTGGCGAGCGATCCGCAGCGCCTGGCCAAGATGGCGGCGGCGGCTCATTCGCTGGGCCGGCCCGATGCCGCGCAACGCCTGGCCGATCTGGTCGAGGCGGTGCTGCGCAAGAGCCCGGCCGCGCCTTTGGTTGCCGGAGGTGCCGCATGAGGGAGCTTCCGCTTTCGATCGGCACCATCCATTTCGTCGGCATCGGCGGCATCGGCATGAGCGGCATCGCCGAGGTGCTGCATAACCTCGGTTATGTCGTGCAGGGCTCCGACATCGCCGACAATTACAACACCAAGCGCCTGGCGGAGAGCGGCATCCGCATCATGGTGGGCCACCGCGCCGAGAATGTCGGCCAAGCCCAAGTGCTGGTCGTGTCCTCGGCGGTCAGGACCGACAACCCCGAAGTGTTGGCTGCCCATGCCCGCCACATTCCGGTGGTGCGCCGCGCCGAGATGCTGGGCGAGTTGATGCGCTTGAAATGGTCGATCGCGGTCGGCGGCACGCACGGCAAAACCACCACCACTTCGATGATCGCGCAGCTGCTGGTGGCGGCGAAATACGATCCAACCGTGATCAACGGCGGCATCATCAATGCGCTGGGCACCAACGCCCATCTGGGTGGCGGCGATTGGATGGTGGTGGAAGCGGACGAATCTGATGGCTCGTTCCTGCGGCTGCCCGCCACCATCGCGGTGGTCACCAATATCGATCCCGAGCATCTCGATCATTACGGCAGCTTCGACCGTGTGCGCGAGGCTTACGCGCAATTCGTCGAGAACGTGCCGTTCTACGGCTTCGCCTGTTTGTGCGCCGACCATCCCGAAGTGCAAGCGCTGATCCCGCGCGTCTCGGACCGCAAGATCATCACCTACGGGCTGAACGTCTCGGCCGATGTGCGCGCCGCCAATTTGCGGCTGGATCGCAATGGCGCCGATTTCGACGTCGTGGTCACCAGCCGCGCCGCCAATGAAAGCCGCAACATTTTAGGCTTGCGCCTGCCGATGTTCGGCCGCCACAACGTGCAGAACGCGCTGGCCGCCATCGCCGTCGCCGCCGAAATGGGTGTCGACGACGAATCGATCCGCCAGGGCATGGCCAGCTTCACCGGCGTCAAGCGCCGCTTCACCAAGACCGGCGAAGCACACGGCATCACCGTGATCGACGATTACGGCCATCACCCGGTCGAGATCGCCGCGGTGCTCAAGGCCGCGCGCCAGGCTTACGGTGGCCGCGTCATCGCCGTGGTGCAGCCGCATCGCTATAGCCGCCTGGCGCAGCTCAAAGATCAATTCGCAACCTGCTTTGCCGATGCCGATGTGGTGATCGTGTCCGACGTCTATGCCGCGGGCGAAGCGCCGATCGCCGGTGTCGATCGCAGTATGCTGGTGACGGCGTTGCGCCGCGCCGGCCAGCGCGAAGTCATGGCCCTGGAGCAACCTGCCGATTTGCCCGAGTTGGTGTGGCAAGTGGCACGGCCGGGCGATCTGGTGGTGTGCCTGGGCGCCGGCAGCATCACCAATTGGGCCTATGCCTTACCCGGCGCCTTGCAAGAGATCGCGGCGGAACGCGGCGGCCTGCGCTCGGTCGCCAATTCCAATTCCAACCCAACTTCCTCTGGGGGGAACGCAGGATGATGGCTGCCGAGCGTTTCATGCCCCGACTGATCGAGCGCCTGCCGTCCGTGCGCGGCCGGCTGACCGAGAACGCGTCGTTGGGTGCGGTCACCTGGTTCGGGGTCGGTGGTCCGGCCGATGTGCTGTTCCGCCCGGCCGATCGCGACGATCTGGTCGCCTTTCTCAAAGGCAAGCCAACTGACGTGCCGGCCACGGTGATCGGCGTCGGCTCCAATCTGCTGGTGCGCGATGGTGGCGTGCGTGGCGTGGTGATTCGCCTCGGCCGTGGCTTCGTCGACATCGGCGCCCGCGACAACCGCATCCATGCCGGTGCCGCCGCGCTCGATCTGGCGGTCGCCTTGACCGCGCGCGATCACGCCATCGGCGGTTTGGAATTCCTCTCCGGTGTGCCGGGCACGATCGGCGGCGCCTTGCGCATGAATGCCGGCGCTTACGGCAGCGACATGGCGCGCGTCCTCCACTCGGCCGAAGCAGTCGATGGCGCGGGCAACATCCACGCGCTAACCGCTGCCGAGATGAAATTCGCCTATCGCTCCAGCGCTACGCCGGCCGATTT
>JBBSNV010000148.1:0-5902 GCA_038260375.1 Reyranellales bacterium | reverse complement strand
CGAGGTGCCGATCACCATCAAAGTCGGCATGCCCATCAAATAGATCATCGCCGGCACCAGCACGAAGCCGCCGCCGATGCCCATGATACCCGACAGCACACCGGCGCCGAAACCCAAGGAAATCGGCAGAAACGCGCTGACATAGAGGCGCGAACGGGGAAAGCGCATCTTCAGCGGCCAGCGCGCCACCCAGTAATGCGGATGTAGCTTGCGCCGCTTGCTCGGCACGTGGCGACGCTCGCGCCACAGGGCGCGGCCGCTTTCCACCAGCATCAGCCAGCCCATCGAGGTCAGGATGACGACGAAGGCCAGCGCGATGACGATGTCGATCTGACCGATCGATTTGAGGAATCCGAACAGCGCCACGCCGGCGCCCGAACCGACCAGGCCGCCCACCAACAGCATCAGGCCGACCCGCACGTCGACCGAGCCGCGCCGCCACTGCACGTCGAGCGAGGAAATCGAGGCGGCGATGATTTGCGGGCCCTGGCTTGCCACCGCCACCGCCGGCGGCACGCCGATGAAGATCAGCGCCGGGGTCATCAGGAAGCCGCCGCCGACGCCGAACAACCCGCTCATGAAGCCCGCCGTCAAGCCAAGCGCCACCAATGCGATGGCGTTGACCGAAATTTCGGCGATGGGCAGGTACAATTCCACGACTGAATCCGCGGCGACGCTTGTTGCCGGCCGTCAATTCGGCCGCTCCCTGCGGCTTGTTGTGCGCCCCGTATGGGGCAGGTTCAAGGCTGAGTGGGGCGCATTTCGACCGGTGGTCGATTATGCGGCAATCGGCCGCAAAAAGCGAGGCGCCGCCTGGGGCTAACGGCGTCGTCGTCGGTTATTTTTGCAGAATGTTGATCACTTCGTAGAGCTGGAAGCGGGCGCGCAGCAGATAGAAGCCTTGGCCGACCAGATGCGCCGGCAGGAATTGCGAGTCTGCGTTGCCGTTGAATACCACCGTTGGCTGCAGCAGCGCCGCTTCGCGGAAGCTGTCGACCATCTGGTTCCAGACATTGGTTAGGTTGCGTTCCTTGATGATCGATTCGTAGTCTTTGCCCAAATCGCGCAGCACCAGGTAATAGGCGTAAGCGCGGCCTTTGTTGTTGTAGAAGATGTCGTCGACCTTCATGTCGAACATGTTGCCGCCGTCGCTTTTGACGTGCTGCTCGATCACCGCCGACATTGAGCCGACATCCGACGCGATGCGCTCCAGCGCCGCCTGCAGATTGTCGGCGCGGCGCTCGAAGATGGCCTGGCCGTTGGCGAGCCGGGCGTTATACGCCAACAGCGCCCTGCGTGCGGCGCGGTACTGGGCCTCGGCCGGCTGCTGCGGCCAGATCGAAACCGAAACATCCCACACCCAACGGTCGCCCGGGTATTTCAGAAACCCCAGCGCCTTATCGAGATCGGGATCGGCCTGGCTGGTGCCGCGCGAACGACCGATATGGTCGGTCAGTTCGACGGCGATGCGCGACAGGCCGGCAACGATGCCAAGCTGGTAGTTGGGCATGTTGTCCAGCATCCATGATGGGATGAAGAACGGATCGTTGGGCGTCCAGCGATGCTGGTCGACCTCGCGGTCGATCAGCGCCGCCATGGTGGCGACCATCTGACTCTGCGCCGGCGCGGTGGTCTTGCCGGCGAAGTCGGGATTGTCGTCGATCTCGTGAATCCAAATCATGCCGATCGGGTAGTACAGCAACAGCGCGACCAGCACGCCCAAGCCGATGCGCGCCAGGCGGCGGGGCGGCAGCGAAACGCGCGGCCGCCACTTGGTCACGCCGGTGCCGCTAACACGCGCGCGCAGGCGCTGCAAGGCCGACGCACGCGGCGCGGGCTGGGGCTGGAAATCCGGATCGAAGGTCATGGCGGTCTGGACCGTCGCGAAAGGGGCGGGTGAGGCACCGTAGCATGTGGGGTGCGGAGACGCTGGATCAACAGGCTGCAATCGGCGAAGATTAATCGAGAGGAAGCAACGATGCTTATCACTAAGCTCGCAACTCTGCCGACGCACCCGGCGTTTTCATCGCCGAAGACATTCTGGGCGAGTTCGGCCTGACGCAGGAGCAGCTAGCCAAGCGCTTGGCGTGTCGCGGCGCACGGTCAATCAGCTGGTCAACGACAAGCGTGCGATCACGGCGGATATGGCTTTGCGCTTGGGACGGCTGACCGGCACCAGCCCGCAATTCTGGCTCAATCCGCAAAGCGTTTACGATCTGGCCCGGCCGCGCAGCCTCGATCCGAAAGCGTTGACGGCAATCAAACCCTTGCCAGGCACGCGCGCTGGCGCGGCATAATCGTTCATAAGAAACAAACGGGGGAAACGAGATGGCGCTGGATCCGCAAGTGGCGGCACTGCTCGACATGGCGGCCAAGGCTGGCCGGCCGCTGTTGCACACGCTCTCGCCCGATGCCGCGCGCAAGCAATCGGCCGAGACACGCGGGCCGCTCCAGCCGCCGCCGCCCAAGATGGCGCGGGTCGACAATCTGACCGCACCCGGTCCTAGTGGATCAAAGGGGGCCGGTCCGATCAAGCTGCGCCACTACCGGCCGCTGGGTCATCCCGACAACGAGCTGATCCCGGTGCTGGTATTCTTCCATGGCGGTGGCTGGGTGATCGGCGATCTCGATTCGCACGACGTGCTGTGCCGGCAATTGGCCGAAGCGGCCGGTTGCGCGGTGGTGGCGGTCGATTACCGCATGGCGCCGGAACATAAACATCCCGCCGCGGTCGAAGACGCTTACGCTGCGACGGAGTGGGTCGCGCGCAACGGTGCGAAGTTGGGCATCGATGGCCATCGCATGGCCCTGGGCGGCGACAGCGCCGGCGGCAATCTGGCGGCGATCGTCTGCCTGATGATTCGCGATGCGCTGAAAGCCGATCACGAAGTGGCGCGGCCCAGTCTGCAGCTTTTGATCTATCCCGCCACCGACATGACCCTGAGCCATAAATCGATCAACGATTTTGCCGACGGCTATTTCCTGACGCGCGACGGCATGCGCTGGTTCATCAATCATTACCTGGGCAATACCGGAGATGCGCGCGATTGGCAGGCTTCGCCGCTGTTCGCTGCCTCGCATGAAGATTTGCCACCGGCCTATATCATCACCGCCGGCTTCGATCCGTTGCGCGACGAGGGCATTGCCTATGCACAAAAACTGCGCGCCGCCGGCGTGATGGTCGATCACATCGACTATGGCGGCATGATCCACGCCTTCATCGGCATGGGCGGCGTGATCGCCACCACCAACCGCGCTATTGCGGCGGCTGGCGCGGCGTTACGTCAGGCTTTTGAACCGGATGATTTGAGATAGATCGCTTTGCGATCCATTTCAAATCTGAATCCGGTTCACATTCAAAAAGCAGAGTGCGATTCACGCCTCAGCGAAGAGCTGAGGCGATCGCACTCTGCCGGCGAAGATTAAGCGCGGCTGGCTTCATAGGCCTTCAAGCCGGTATAGGCCACGCGTAGGATCGGCGTCTTGATGCCCAGCGCCTTGGCGCGAGCCACCATGTCGCCCACCACATGATCGGCCTCAACTTTATTGCCGCGTGAAATATCGCGCGCCATCGAGCCTTGGCGCGGCGCGTTGGGCTCGAGCAGCATGGTGGTGACCCGCTCGACATAGGGCGCACGCGGCGTGAAGCCCGAGCCTTCCATCACCGCGCGGCATTCGGCCAAGCATTCTTGCAAGATCGCGGTGCCGTCCGGCGTTTTGAGGATGTTGCCGGTGGTGGTGCGGAACAGGGTGGACATGGCAGCCAAGGTGCAGAGGAACAGGAACTTCTCCCACATCTCCAGCATGATCTCAGGACTCTGCCGCGCGTCGGCCTTGGCGCCCTTGAAGGAAGCGACGAAAGCGTCGAGCCGCGCGCTGGTGCCGCCTTGGCGTTCGCCGAACACCAACGCATGCAATTTATCGAGATGCACGATGTCGCCTTCTTGGCTCAAGGCGACGCCGATCTGGCATAGCCCACCGACCACGCGCGCCGCACCGAATTTGGCATCGAGCCGGTCGAGATGGTTCAGCCCGTTGAGCAGCGGCACGATGGTAGTGTTAGGCCCGACGCCGTCCGTGATCGCGTCCATCGCGCTGTCGAGATCGTAGGCTTTGCAGGTCAACAGCACGATGTCGTACGGCCCGCCGGGATTTTCGGCGCTGACGGTTTTCACGTTCAAAGTGGCGTCGCCCACCGGGCTTTTGATCACCAAGCCGCGCTCGGCAATGGTCTTGGCGCGGGCCGGCCGCACCAGGAACGAGACGTCGGCGCCGGCCTCGGCCAAGCGTCCGCCGAAATAGCCGCCGGTGCCGCCGGCACCCAGAACCAGAATGCGCATCGCTGTTCTCCGTTACGGCTTGAGGAAGCCTACGATGTCGTAAGCCTCGCTGAGGATCGGCTCGGCGATCGCTTTGGCGCGCTCCGCGCCGTGGCGCAAAATGCCATCGACATGGCCGGGATCGGCCATCAAGCGCTGCATCTCGGCATTCAAGGGGCCGAGCTTGGCCACCGCCAGATCGGTCAATGCCTGCTTGAAGGCCGAGAACGGCTTGCCGGCGAATTCGGCGATCACCGCATCGGACTCGCGATCGTCGAGCGCGGCATAGATGCCGATCAGATTGTCGGCCTCGGGCCGCGCTTCGGCATCTTTCGCCGTCTCGGGCATGGGCAGCGGATCGGTTTTGGCCTTGCGAATCTTCTGCGCGATGGTGTCGGCGCTATCGGTCAAATTGATGCGCGAATAATCCGAGGCATCGGACTTGCTCATCTTCTTTGACCCATCTCGCAGGCTCATCACGCGGGTCGCCGCGCCCAGGATCAATGGCTCGGTGACGGGAAAGAACTCGACACCGAAATCGTGGTTGAACTTGATGGCGATGTCGCGCGCCAGTTCCAGATGCTGCTTCTGGTCTTCGCCCACCGGCACGTGCGTGGCCTTATAGACCAGGATGTCGGCCGCCATCAGCACGGGATAGACGTAAAGCCCGGCCGAGGCGCCTTCGCGATGCTTGCCGGCTTTTTCCTTGAATTGGGTCATGCGATCGAGCCAGCCGACGCGGGCCACGCAATTGAAGATCCAGGCGAGCTGCGCATGCGCCGGCACCGCGCTCTGGTTGAAGATGATCTGCTTGGTGGCATCGACGCCGGCCGCGATGAAGGCCGCCGCCACTTCGCGCGTGGTGCGGCGCAGTTCTTGGGGATCCTGCGGCAGGGTGATGGCGTGCTGATCGACCACGCAATAGATGCAGTCGTATTGGCTTTGCAGCCGCACGAAGTTGCGGATCGCGCCCAGGTAATTGCCCAGATGCAAATTGCCGGTCGGCTGTACGCCGGAAAAAATACGCTGCGGAAAATTGGGTTTGGCGACTTTGGCGTCGGACGACGCGGTGGCGCTGGTGTCGGACGATTTATCGGAAGACATATTGGAAGACATGGGTGTGGACCCCGTTTGTGCGTTTCACGAACCGACGCTGTGGCGTGACGCCGGCAGGCGCGGTTTATCGCGCTTCGTGGGGGGTGCGGTCAAGCCGGGTCGTGGCTGGCCTGGCTGGCAGGAGCGCGCAAAAAACGGCCGACCGGTTGCCCGATCGGCCGTTTGTCGGTTAGTGAGATTTAGATGCGGCCCGGGCGATGATCACCGCGCATGCCGTGATCGCCTTCACCGCGATGGCCCATTCTGCCGATCGGCCGGTTGAACTGCGCCTGCTGATCCGGCGTCAGCGCAGCGTAGAGCGCTTCGAGCGCCGGGCGTTGCGCCTTGAGCGCGTCGAGCTTCTCGCTCAGCGACTGCTCCATCCGCGTCTCGCGATCCAGGATGGTCGGCTTGGTGTCAGGCTTGGTGGCGGCGACATTGGTGACGCAGGCATCGCGGCTCTTCTGCGCGCTGCCCATCACCGACTG
>JBBSNV010000147.1:0-5904 GCA_038260375.1 Reyranellales bacterium | reverse complement strand
CGCCCCGGTGCGCGGGGCGATGTCGGTCGAGGTCACGCCCGGCACCACGGCGACGTCGCTGCCGTCGCGGATTTTCAACAACCCGCCGGTCACCACCGTATCGCCCTCGTTGAGGCCTTCCACCACTTCGACCTGGGCGGTGCGGCGCAAGCCCAAAGTCACTTTGGTCAGCACTGCCTTGGCGTCGACCACCTTGTAGACGAAGGTCTCCTTGCCGACCGGCACGATCGATTGCTCGGGAATGAAGATCGAGCGTTCGCGCACTGCCAGGGTCACGTCGATGCGCGCGAACAGGCCCGGCCGCAGCACGTCGTCGGGATTGGCGATGCGTGCGCGCAGCACCACTGAACGGCCGGCCTCGTCGACCAGCGGATTGATGGCGTAGATTTCGCCGGTGAAGAAGCGGCCGGGGAAGGCGTCGGCCTGCACGCTGATTTGCGCGCCGATCTTCACCACCGGCAGGAAAATCTCCGGCACGCGGAAATCGATTTTCAGCGGATCGATCTGCTCGAGATTGACGATCTCGGCGCCCGGCGCCAGATAGTCGCCGATGCTGACTTTGCGCAAGCCAATCGTGCCGGCGAACGGCGCCACCAAAGTCATCTTCTCCAGCCGCGCCTGCGCCAAATCGACGGCCGCGGTGCTGCTCTGCAATTGCGCGCGCGCTTCGTCCAATGCCTTGCCGGTGCCGACATTGCGCGCCACCAAAGTCTGGGCGCGGTCGAAATTGGATTTCGCCAGATCGAGTTGCGACTTGGCCTGGGCGAGGTTGGCTTTCTCCAACGTGTCGTCAAGCTGCACCAGCACCTGGCCCGCGGTGACCTTCTGGCCTTCCTTGAAATTGAAGGAGACGATGCGGCCGGCGATCTCCGGCCGCACCACGATCGACTCGAAGGAGCGGAACGTGCCCACCGCATTGGTGGTGCGTTTGGCTGCTTCGATCTTGACCTTGGCCACCTCGACTGGCACGGCGGCACTGCTGCCGGCCGGCGGCGCGACCGGCTTGGCATTGCCGCCGCCGCTCGCCACCGGCTTGCCGAGCGAGTTGGCGCCGCCGTTCTCGTACCAATAGAAACCGCCCGCCACCACGGCCAGCAATCCCAGCGCCACGAGGGCCTTCCAGTGCTTGTTCATGTCGATGCGATTTACCCTGTGCCGCCCAGCGGCAAAGGCCTTTTCCTTACAGGACAACGGCCCCGGCGGCAATGCGACCCGGCCGCAATCTGCGCGTTGCCGAGGTCCGATTCGGCTGGTACACAGCCCGACCGAAACGGGGCGGACGGCAAGTATGAAGCGGCTTTACGACTGGATGATGCGGCTCGCGGCCGATCGGCGCGCGCTGCCGGCGCTGGCGGTAATTTCCTTCGCAGAGAGCTCGTTCTTTCCGATCCCGCCCGACATCATGCTGGTGCCGATGGTGCTGGCCAATCGGCGCCGCGCTTGGATCATCGCCGCCACCGCCACCGTCGCCTCGGTGCTGGGCGGCATGCTGGGTTATGCGATCGGCTATTACGCTTTCGAGACCATCGGCGATTGGGTGGTGCGCACTTATGGCCTGCAGGGCGCGTTGGAATCTTTTCGTGCCGAGTTCGAGCGCTACGGCACCTGGATTATCTTGGTCAAAGGCCTGACACCCATTCCCTATAAGCTGGTCACGATCGCCAGCGGCGTGGCGCATTTCGACCTGTTCACTTTCATGTGGGCCTCGATCGCGACGCGGGGCGCGCGCTTCTTCATCGAGGCCGCCCTGCTGTGGCGCTTCGGCGAGTCGATCCGCAATTTCATCGAGAAGCGCCTAACACTGGTGACTTGGGCCTTCCTGATCGCGTTGGTCGGCGGCTTCATCGTGGTGAAGTATCTGGTCTGACCCGCGACCGCGTGGCCATAGCCTGGCCACAGTTTGACGCGTAAAATCCGGCCATGACCGCAACTGCCACATCTTGGTTCGACCGGCCGGCGCGGCTAGCGCTGATCCCACTGGCGGTGAGTGGCGCCTTGTTGCTGGGCGCGCTGGGTTTCCAATTCATCGGCAAGCTGCCGCCCTGCGCGTTATGCGTCGACCAGCGCTATGCCCATGTCGCGGCGTTGATCCTGGCCGTCGTCGCCATCATCGTGCGCGGCCGCATCGGCTGGATCCTGGTTGGCCTGGCCGTGCTGGCGCTGGCTGTGTCGGGCGGCATCGGCATCTTCCATGCCGGCGTCGAGCAGAAATGGTGGGCCGGCCCGACCGGCTGCACTGGCGGCTCCCTGGCCGATCTGACACCCGAAGAAGCCACCAAGCGCCTGATGGGCACGCCGGTGGTGCGGTGCGACGAAATCCCATGGGCGTTGTTCGGCCTCTCCATGGCGGCGTGGAATGCTATTGTCTCGCTCGGCGTGGCGCTCTTGGCATCGATGCTGCTGCTGCGCCGGAGGAAAGCATGAGCGACGACACCCCAATCAAAGTTACTGGCGCCGGGCGTCAGCCGGGCGATCGCACGCCACGCGATCTGATCGCGCGCATGTTGCGGGTCGATCACGCCGGCGAATACGGCGCGGTGCGTATCTATGCCGGCCAGCAAGCGGTGATGAAGCGCCGCCGCCGCTCGCGACAAAAGACCCAGCGCGCCATCGCCACCATGGCGCGGCAGGAGGAAGCGCATAAGGCCGAGTTCGATCGCCTACTGGTCGAACGCCGCGTGCGCCCGACCTTGCTGCAGCCGTTTTGGCATGTCGCGGGCTTCGCCTTGGGCGCGGCCACCGCTTTTCTCGGTGAGAAGGCGGCGATGGCTTGCACCGTGGCGGTCGAAGACGTGATCGACCAACACTACGCCGAACAGATCGAGCAACTGGGCGACGACGAGAAGGAATTGCGCGACACCATTGCCTCGTTCCGCGCCGACGAATTGCATCACCGCGACGAGGCGCTCAAGCATGGCGCCGAGGACACGTTGGGCTATCCGGTGCTGAGCGCCGGCATCAAGGCGGCCTCGCGGCTGGCGATCTGGCTGTCGACGCGCATTTAATTGCAGCGATCGCACGCTGCCGGCCGTCCAACAAACCATCCGCCGGGCCTTTTGTCTAAGCGGCTGCCGCTTTATTCTGCTGCCGTAATAGCGGGAGCAGCATGGATATGATCAATCAAGCGCGTATCGATTTGGCGGCGGCGTTGCGTTGGGCAGCGCGGCTAGGCCTGCATGAAGGCGTGTGCAACCATTTCAGCATGGTGGTGCCGGGTACGACCGATCGCTTTTTCATTAACCCGCAGGGTCTGCATTGGTCGGAGGTAACGGCGGCCGACGTGGTCATGAGCGATGTTGCCGGCAACGTCATCGAAGGCAAGCATCCGATCGAGCCCACCGCGTTCTTCATTCATGGCCGCATCCATATGGGCAAGCCCAACGCCAAAGTCGTGCTGCACACCCATATGCCTTATGCCACGGCGTTGACCGCGATCCAGAGCGGCCGGCTGGAAATGTGCACACAGAACGCGCTGCGTTATCACAATCGCATCGCTTATGACGACGCCTATAACGGCCTGGCCTTGGATAACAGCGAGGGCGACCGGCTGTGTCAGGCGATGGGCGATGCCGATATCGCGTTTCTCGGCAATCACGGCATCATCGTCAGCGCCGCCACCATGGCGATGGCGTTCGACGAGCTTTATTTCCTCGAGCGCGCAGCCATGGTGCAAGTGCTGGCGATGTCGACCGGCAAGCCGCTCAGCGTCGTGCCCACTCAGACCGTGGCCAAGACCGCGCGCCAGATGGCCGGCGAAAGCCAGCAGGCCGACTATCATTTCGCCGCGCTCAAGCGCATCCTCGACCGCGAGGAGCCGGGTTGGTCGGCGCTGTAATTTCCACAACGGAGTTTGCAATGACGCGTCTTGCGCCGCTGGTGCCGGAGAAGCTTTCGGCCGAACAGAAGAAAGTTTACGACGCCATCCTGGCCGGGCCGCGCGGCGGCATCGGTGGGCCGTTCGCGGCCTGGCTGCGCAGTCCGCAACTGGCCGACCGGGCGCAGAAACTGGGCGAGTTTTGCCGTTTCAACACGTCGCTGCCCAAACGCCTGTCGGAGCTGGCGATCCTGATGACGGCGCGGCATTGGACTGCGCAATTCGAGTGGTACGCCCATGCCCGCATGGCGCGCGAGGCCGGGCTCGACGACGCGATCATCGAAGCCATCCGCAACCGTCTGCGCCCCGCATCGATGCAGGACGACGAGGCAGCGATCTACGATTTCTGCAACGAAGCCTATGCGCTGCATTACGTCACCGACGCCACCTATGTCCGCGCCATCACGCTGTTCGGTGAAGCCACGGTGGTCGAGCTGGTCGGCGTGATCGGCTATTACTGCCTGGTGTCGCTCACGCTCAACATCTTCAAGATGCCGCTGCCGGAAGGTGAGAGCGTGCCGTTGAAGTAGTAGTTTTCCGTCATCCTGAGCGAGGCGAAAGACCCTGCGTCAACGATAAAGATTTATGTGTTGAGACATGATCCTTCGCTTCGCTCAGGACGACTGGTGGGGAATATCTCGCCCTGCTACAGCGGGGAGAGGTAAGGAACATCATCCCACAATCGCCGAGTGTACGAAGTTGCTGATGGTATCGAGCCGCCTGGAGTGCCACGGGTCGGGCTGGCGCGCATTGGTCAGATACGAGAACGACACGCCCGAGCGCGGATCGGCCCAGCAATAGGACGATCCAACGCCACCGTGACCAAAGGTCTCCGGCGTCGCCAGTGAACCCAAGCCCCGGATCGTCGCCGTGGTCCCGCGCAAATGCGGGCCCAGCCCGCGATGCATCGGCATGCCCATGTAGAGATCGGGCCGGTCGCCGGTGAAATTCTGCGTCGCATGGCGGATCACCGCCGGCGACAGCACGCGCGTGCCGTTGAGCGTGCCGCCGGCCAGCAGCATCTGATAGAACGCCGCCATGCCCTTGGCCGAGGCGTAACCGCCGCCGCCTGGCGCGCCGGCGCGACGCCACAGCGGCTTGTTGGCATCTTTGTCGCCGCTCAGCCCCTTGGGGTCTTTGCCCTCCGGCGCGTGCATATCGGCGGCGCGCGCATGATGTTTCTCGGGCAGGCCGACATAGATTTCGTCGCCCAGGCCGAGCGGCTCGAGCAAATCTTCGCGGATCACGGCTTTGAAGTCGCGGCCGGTGACGGCCTCGATCACCGCGGCGATCACCCAATGCGCCGCCAACGGGTGGTAGAAGACTTGCGAGCCCGGCGTCCATTGCAGGGTGATGTTAGCCGCAACCTCGCGACGCTTGTCCATATCTTCCCAGCACTCGGGCGGGAAGTTGGCGTCGGGGAAGCCGCCTTGATGGGTGATGACCTGCAGGATGGTGATGTTCTGCTTGCCGTTCTTGGCGAAGCCCGGCAGATGCTCGGCGACCGTGTCGGTGAAGCGCAACCGGCCGCGTTCGACTTGCTGCCACAACGCTGCGGCGGTGATCACCTTGGTGTTGGAATAGAGCAGCCACAAACTTTGCTCGTCGGCTTTGACCTTTTGCGGCGCCATGCGCGCGTGGCCGAAGCTCTTGGTTAGTGCAAAGCGTCCGTTGCGTGCGATGGCGATTTCGCAGCCGGGGTACCAGCCTTCGTCGATCTGCCGTTCGATGGTTTCGACCAGGCGGTTGAGGGCAACGGTGTCGAAGCCCAGCGAACGCGGATCGCCGGCAGGCAAATCGAACGGCATGAGAAATCCTCCCCGGCGCGAATGCGCCCTAAATCAACACGTGAACGTCGCGGAGTAGGGCGCTCTTGCCGGGATTATGCCGGATCGAGTTCGCTATCCCAATAGAGGAAGTCGCGCCAACTCTGGTGCAGGTAATTGGGCGGAAACAACCGGCCGTTTTCCTGCAATTCGCTGGTGGTCGGCTCGTCCGGCAGTCGGATCGGCAGCATGCCAACTTGATGG
>JBBSNV010000146.1:0-5954 GCA_038260375.1 Reyranellales bacterium | reverse complement strand
TGCAGCGGCAGATTGCCGTCATCGCCATAGGTCCGGTCGGCGAACACTTCCTGGGCCACCGTCAGGCCAAGCTTGCGGCCGGCCTTGGACATTTCCGATTGCGCCGTGACCAAAAAGATCAGCTTGGTATCCACCGCCTTGATGGCGCGGGCGATCGCTGCCGCCAGGTCGGGCTCGACCGATGCCATATTGCTCAGCGCGCCATGCGGTTTCACGTGGGTGACGCGCACGCCTTCGGCCGCCGCGATGCCCATCAGCGCGCCGGTCTGGTAGGCAATCAGCGCCTCGATCTCGGTCGGACTGAGTTTCATCTGGCGCCGGCCAAAGCCCTGCAGATCGGGAAACGACGGGTGCGCGCCGATCGACACGCCGTTGGCCTTTGCCAGCTTGACCGTCTGGCGCATCACCATGGGATCGCCGCCATGGAAGCCGCAGGCGACATTGGCGGTCTTGACGATGCCCAGCATCGCTTCGTCGTTGCCCATGTGCCAGGCGCCGAAGCTCTCGCCCAGATCGGAATTCAGGTTGACCGCGTTCGCCATAAGCCCTCGCCGTTTGCTGGCTAAAGCCTAGCGCTTTTGGCGCAGACTAACCACAATCGACACCATGAAACTGACTGTCAGCCGGATCGTGATCTTTACCCCGAACATGGAGCGCATGACCGCGTTCTATCGCGACGTGCTGGGCCTGACGCTACGCACCGACATTAAGGGCTATAAGGAGTTCGATGCCGGCGGCTGCGGCATTGCTTTGCACAACGGCAGCTCGGTGCCGGGCAGACGCCCGCCCAAACTGGTATTCCCCACCAAGGATGTCGCCAAGCTGCGCACCGAATTGATCGCGCGCGGCGCAAAGCTCGGCAAAGTCATGAGTGGCGGCGGCCTGATGCGCTGCGAGGGCAAAGACCCCGACGGCAACCCGTTCCAACTGTCCGACCGCATTTGATCGTGGCCGCGTTTCCTAAAATACTCGCCGCCGGCGACAGCGCGTTCGTGGTCGAATTCGGCGACACGATCGACCGGCCGACCAACGCCAGGGTCATGGCATTGCACCGCGCCATCGGCCAAGCCCAACTCAAAGGCGTGATCGAGACCATCCCGACCTTCCGCTCCTTGATGGTACAATACGATCCGATACACACCTCTCGCGCGGAGCTGGAAGCACCAGTGCTGGCCTTGGCCGAGCGGGACACAACGACGGCGGCCGCCGGCAGGCGCTGGCGCATTCCGGTGTGTTACGACGGCGAATTGGCGCCCGACTTGGACGATGTCGCAACCCGCACCAAGCTGTCGCGCGAGCAGGTTATCGCAGCTCATCTGGGCGCCACCTTCTTCGCTTACGTGTTGGGCTTCATGCCGGGCTTCGCTTATTTGGGCGGCTTGCCCAAGGAGTTGGAACTGCCGCGCCGCACCGAGCCTCGGGTGCGGGTGCCGAAGAACTCGGTGGCTATCGCCCAGGCGTTGACCGCGATCTATCCCTGGGAAAGCCCGGGCGGCTGGCATTTGATCGGCCGCACGCCGATCGAACTGTTCGATCTGCGCCGCGCCCACCCGATCCTGTGGAGCGCCGGCGACGAGGCGGTGTTCGCCCGCATCAACCGCGCCCAGTTCGATGCCATTGCCGCGCAAGTGGCGGCCGGTTCGTTCGATTCTGCCGCGCTCGAGGTCAAGCCATGAGCAGCCTCGTCGTGCGCGAGCCCGGCCTGTTCACAACCTTGCAAGACCTCGGCCGCTTCGGCGCGCAAGCGCTCGGCATGCCGGTGGCCGGCGCCATCGATATGCTGGCATTGCGACTGGCCAATGCATTGGCGGGCAATGGGCCGAACATGGGTGCGCTGGAGGTCGGCTTCATGGGTCCGACCCTGGAAATCGCCGCCGACAGCCTGCGCATCGCCGTGGTCGGTTCGATCCAGCTGGCGCTGCTGCAAGACGGCGCCGAGAAGCCGCTCGCAACCAACCAGAGCCACCGCCTGACGCGCGGCCAGGTGCTGAAGCTGGGTTTCGTCAGCGGTGCCGCCTACGCCTATCTCGCGGTCGAAGGCGGTTTCGCCGTGACGCCGTTCCTGAACAGCGTCAGCACTTACACCCGCGCCGGGCTGGGTGGTTTCAACGGCCGCAAGCTGGCAGCCGGCGATACGCTCGCACTCGCACTCAATGCCGTCGCCACGCGCAGTGAACTCGCCACGAACAGCGCGCTGCCTTATGGCGCCAGTCTTGACGGAAAGAGTCCAATCCGAATCGTGCTGGGACCGCAAGACGACTACTTCACAAGCGAGGCGATCGACGCCTTCCTTAACAGCGACTACACCGTGACCAAGGAAGCCGACCGCATGGGCTTGCGCCTCGACGGGCCGAAGCTCAATCACAGCAAGGGCGCAGACATCGTATCCGACGCCATCGCCACGGGTTGTATTCAAGTGCCCGGCACCGGCGCACCGATCGTGCTGCTGGCCGATCACCAAACCATCGGCGGCTATCCCAAGATCGCCACCATTGCGTCCGTCGACTTGCCGCGCACAGGCCAACTCACGCCGGGCAGCAAATTGCGCTTCGCCGCCGTCACGGTGGCGCAGGCCGAGCAACTGCGCCGCGATCAGGAACAGGCATTCGCCCGGCTGATCGCCAGCATCGCTCCCACCCGACCGGCCGGCGGCATCGATCTCGACGCGCTCAGCAACGCCAATCTTATCGATGGCATGATCGATGCCCAATCAGCGAACGACCACTGATACTTCGCCGTGACCGCGTCGTGTCGGCTTGACCGTAATTTCCACGTCTTGCCCCAACGCCGTCAAAAACTCCATCAGCCGCTCCACCGAGAAACTGCCCGATTGACCGCGCATCAGGCTGGACACATGCGGCTGCTTGATGCCCAGGATTTGCCCCGCGGCGGTCTGGGTGAGCTTGCGTTTCTTGATCAGGCGGTAGATCTGCAGAGTCAAATGCGCCTTGAGCTGTTCTCGCCCGGCATTGCTAAAGCCCAAATCGGCGAACACATTGCCGCTGCCTTCCTCGATTGCGGTTTTCGCTTTCTTAGACATGTCGGCTTTGCCTTTCTCGATAATCTTGTTCGGCAGCAACGAGGCGCCGCCTGATTAGATCCATATCCGGTTTGGGCGTCGCGATGCCCTTCTTCGATTTCTTCTGGAACGCGTGCAGCACATAGATGGCGTCGGCAAAACGCACCGTATAAACGGCGCGATAGGCATCGCCTTCTTGCGCAACGACGATTTCCAGCACCGACCTGCCGCCAAACCCCTTCAGCGCCTTGACCGAAGGATATTCTTCGCCGCATTGGGCGGCATAGAGAGCCTGGCCGACAGGACGCTGCACCGATTTTGGTAGCGCCTTCAGATCGCGGCGGGCAGATCCCACCCACAGCACCGGCTTCGGCTCTCTTTCCATTATCTAAATATACGTATTCTTGTATAAAGGCCAAGCTTATTGTTCGCGCGCCGCGCAGTGGCTACCGTGACCGCAACGATCGAAGGAAAAAATGCATGAGCTGGCAAAACGAAATGGACGAGCTGCGCCGCCGCGAGGCCATGGCGCGCGAGATGGGCGGGCCGGACAAGGTCAAGCGCCAGCACGACGGCGGCAGGCTGACGGTGCGCGAGCGCATCGAGCGACTGCTCGACCCCGGCTCGTTCCACGAGATCGGCGCTATCGCCGGCCGCGCCGAATACGACGCCAACGACGAGCTCAAAGCGCTGACGCCATCCAACAACGTGTTCGGCCGCGGCCGCATCGATGGCCGCACCGTGATGGTGTCGGGCGACGACTTCACGGTACGCGGCGGTTCGGCCGACGCCACGATTCGCGAAAAGAACCTGATGGCCGAGCGCATGGCCAACGAATATCGATTGCCGATCGTGCGGCTGATCGAGGGCTCGGGCGGCGGCGGTTCGGTCAAAACCATCGAGACCACCGGCCGCGCCAATGTGCCCGAGGTCAAAGGCTGGGAATGGCCGGTGATGAATATGGGCACCGTGCCGGTGGTGGCGCTCGGCCTGGGCTCGGTCGCGGGCTTGGGCGCGGCGCGACTGGCCGCGGCGCATTACTCGGTGCTGGTCAAGGAGACCGCGGCGATGTTCGTGGCCGGCCCGCCTGTGGTCAAACGCCTGGGCCAGGATCTCGACAAGCAGCAACTGGGTGGCTGGAGAATCCACACCGGCAACGGCGCGGTCGACGACGCGGCGGAGAACGAAGAGGACGCCTTCGCCCGCGCAAGACGCTTTCTCTCTTACTTGCCGTCCTCGGTATTCGACGTGCCGGCGCGCGGACCGCAGACCGACGACCCAGCGCGACGCGAAGAGTTTTTGTTCACCGCCATCCCGCGCGAGCGGCGCAAAGTTTACAAGATGCGGCCCATCGTCGAAGCGGTGGTCGATCAAGGCAGCTTCTTCGAGATCGGCCGCCATTGGGGCCGCTCGGTCATCACGGGTTTAGCCAGGCTCGACGGTTGGCCGGTGGCGATCATGGCCTCGGACCCCTATCACTATGGCGGCGCCTGGACCGCCGACGCCTCGCAGAAGGCGATGCGCTTCGTCGATCTGGCCGAGACGTTTCATTTGCCAGTGCTTAACCTGTTCGACTGCCCAGGCTTCCTGATCGGCCTGGAAGCCGAAAAATCCGCCGTGATCCGCCACGGCGTGCGCGCCATGTCGGCGATTTACCAGAGCAGCGTGCCGTGGTGCACCGTCATCGTGCGCAATGCGTTCGGCGTGGCCGGCGCTGCGCATCAAAGCAGCGGCCGCGTGTCGTATCGTTACGCCTGGCCGTCGGGTTATTGGGGCTCGCTGCCGCTCGAAGGCGGCATCGAAGCGGCCTACTCGGCCGACATCGCCGCCGCTGCCGATCCCAAAGCCAAGCTGGCCGAGATCGAGGATCGCCTGAACAAGCTGCGCTCGCCGTTTCGTTCGGCCGAGGCGTTCTGGATCGAGGAGATCGTCGATCCGCGCGACACGCGCAAGCTGGCCTGCGAGTTCGCCAACCTGGCAGCACCGCTGCGCACGCCGGGCAAGGCTGCGTTCCAGATGCGGCCGTGAGCCGCGTTCCCAGCAAGGAGTATCCCATGGCCACAGCAAAATACGTCGACGGCTTCGTGTTAGCGGTGCCGAAGAAAAATATGGCCGCCTATCGCAAGCTGGCCACCATCGCCGGCAAGGTGTGGCGCGACCACGGCGCGCTGGAATATCGCGAATGCGTGGGCGAGGACATCGCGGTCAAGTTCGGCGTGCCGTTTTCCAAGAACCTGAAATTGAAACGCGGCGAAGTGCCCGTGTTTTCCTGGATCGGCTACAAATCGCGCAAGCACCGCGACCAGGTGAACGCCAAAGTGATGGCCGACAAGCGCCTGGCCGGCATGGATAAGAAGATGCCGTTCGACGTCAAGCGCATGGTCTATGGCGGCTTCGACGTGATGGTCGGCTACTAACCGATCAGTTTACGTCGTAGCTGATCGCGACGTCGCCCTTGTTGACCAGAGTGACTTTCTTGCCGGCGTATTTGGCCGAGTAGCCGACCCGTTGGCCCGGTTCGACGGTGATCTGCTTGGTGCTGGCCGGCCCGACGATTTCCACCGTCTCCGCCTTCTTCGCCTCGTGCGCGAAGGAGAACGAGGTGAAACTGTCGGCATCGGTCTCGACTTCGACCTTGGCGCCAGGCGCCAGGCTGCCCTTCTGTTGCGCCAGCGCCGGCGGCGCCATCGACAGCAATGCGGTCATCAAGGCGACGCTCATCCTGCGTATCATCGGAAGCCTTCTTTTGGCGTTAGTCCTAGAACGAACGCTTTCATAATCACCTCTCCCCGCTTTAGCGGGAAGAGGAAGGGGCCCGTCGCGCGTGCGCAGGATTGGTGGCGGCTGCGCACAGCTTAATAAGCGCGATGGGAGGTGAGGGGCATTTTACACGCCCCTCACCCACTCGCTACGCTCGTCGCCTCTCCCCGTTAAG
>JBBSNV010000145.1:0-5969 GCA_038260375.1 Reyranellales bacterium | reverse complement strand
TCGGCGACAGCGGCGTGGTCGATGCCCGTGACGACGGCGCGCATCGCGGCGCCGTCGGGGGCCGCCACCCAGCCGATGGGACCGCCGGGTGCCTCGGTGACGAGGCGCGCCATCTCGGGAAGATCGCTCACGAGCGCCGGGATGCCGCACGCGAGCGTGCGGAGCAGCTTGTTGGGCATCGACAGCTCGTAGCTCAGGCAGACGTGCTCCCCCGTCGCCAGGCCGACGTCGGCGCCGACGGTCCACCGGACCACGTCGGCCGGCGGCACGGCCGGCAGGTGGTGGATGCCGGCGTGCGCCTCGGCGGCGGCTTGGACGTCGCCCTCGAGCGGTCCGTAGCCCAGGAAGTTCTGCGTGAACAGGCTGAGATAGGGCAGCGCGCCGAAATTGGCGGCGTAGAACAGGAAGGCACAACCGCAGGCGATGGCGAAGGTGCGGTTGGCGAACAGCGAGACTTCGACCAGTGGATGCTTGAGCCGCGACTCCAGCCACACGAAAGCCAGGCCGAATACGACCGCGCCGCCCAGCAGGACCAAGGTCGGCGGGGCCAGCCATGACGAGGTCCAGCCGCTGCGCAGGCCGATCAGCAGCAAGGTCAGCGCCGTCGTCAGCAACACCACGCCGCCCCAATCGATCGTCTTGGGGACCGTGTGGTCGCGCGATTCGCTGACGCCGCGCCAAGTGAACCACAGCGCCGCCAGCACCACCGGCACGTTGACGAAGAACACGAAGCGCCAGCTTTCCGCCTGCGCCAGCAGACCGCCCAGCGGCGGGCCGATGATCAGGCCGATACCGGCGATGCCGCCCGACAGGCCGATCGCCTTGCCGCGTTGCGAGGCGGGGAAGGCCTGCACCAGCAAGGACAAGGTGCCAGGCCACATCGACGCCGCCGCGACGCCTTGCAACGCGCGAAAGGCGATCAATTGCCAGATGCTTTGCGCCAGGCCGCAACCGATCGAGCCCAGCAGGAATAGCGCCAGCCCGCTCATATAGACGCGCTTGCGGCCCAAAATGTCGCCCAGCCGGCCCATCGCCAAAGTCAGCACGCCTTGCGCCAATGCGTTGGCCGCCACCACCCAGCCGATCAGATCAGGCGGCGCGGCGAACGCGGTGGCGATGCGCGGCACGGCCACGGTGACCACGAACATATCGACGGTCAGCACGAACGAGCCGATGCCGGCGGCTAAGAGGACCTGGCGCCGCTTGCCCTGGCTGTGCGCCAACGCCTCGGCGCCGGACGCAACGCCTTTGGCAGCCGCGCCAATGGCATCGCCGCTGTCGGCGGCCAGATCTTGCTTGCTCATGGCGTCAGTAGGAACTGCTGGCGCAATTGACGCGCGATGCGACGGAAATATTCGACATCGCCACGCGAGCGCGACACTTGCACCGCGCCCTGCACTGCGGCTCCCAGCATCAAGGCCTGATCGGCCGAGGCGACGTCGCGCTTGAACACGCCTAAGCGCTGGCCGGCGTCGAACAAGGCGGCAAGCCAGGCGCTGTGATCGGCGGTGAAACGACGGAACGGATCGCGTACCGCTTCAGGCAACACGGCAAGATCGGCGCTGAGCCGGCCGCCCAAGCAAAGCTTGTCGCCTTGCGCGGCGATCTTTTCGAAGAAGCGCAGATACCGATCGAACTGGCGTTGGATTTCCTCCGCTGTGTCGCCCACCGGCCCGCGCGTGTCCAGCAGCCGTTCGCGCGCACGTTCCACGATGGCGGCGCCGAGATCTTCCTTGGCGGCGAAGTGATGATGGATCGACGCTTTGCGGATGCCCACCGCATCGGCGATGTCCCGGTAGGAGAAGCCGGCATAGCCGCGCTCGAGCAACAACTGCTCGGCGATATCGACGATGCGCCGGCGTGTGTCGGTTCCGCCTTCACTTGGCGTTGGCCGAGTTTTGAGATCGGTTGACATATGATTAACCTACCTACTGATAGGTAGGAGTCAAGAACAAGCAAATCCACGCGAAGAATACGAGTATTTACAGCGCGTTAGTCCTGCGGAGGTTGTGAATTGTGCTTGGTATCGCGCGCCGCCGACGGCCCGATCACCCGCAGCTTGGCGCGCGCCGGCACTGGTTCGACCGGGATCAGGCCGGTCGCGGCATAGAGCTGCTTGGCGGCCTCGATCATCACCACGCCGGCAAAGCGCGGCAGCAATTTGCCGCCCAGCCGTTCGATCGCCGGCGCCGCACGCAGCACCATGCGCGAATGGGTCGGCGGCACATAGAGCGCGCGGGCTTCCTGCATCGGTGTGAACATGGTGTTGCGCAACAGCCGCGAGAGCTGGCCGGCCGAATACGGATGTCCGGTGGCAAACGGCGTACGTTCGAGCTGTGCCCATAGTCCGGTTCTATTAGGCGCAATGACGATCAGCCGCCCCTCATCGGCCAGCACGCGCCAGATCTCACGCAGCATCGGGCGCATCTGCTCCGTGCATTCCAGCGCGTGCACCAACAGCACGCGATCCATCGAACGGTCGGGCAGCGGCAGCGAGGTCTCGTCGGCCAAAGCCACCCGATTGCGTTGGCCATCGGCGCGATGCGGGCCGGGCCAGCGCAGCACGCCCTGCGCCGCCGGCATCACGGCGATCACGCGCTCGGCCTCTTCCATGAACGGGCGCATGAACGGCGTGGCGTAACCCAGGCCCAGCACGTTTTGCCCGACCACGCTCGGCCATAGCAGGCGCAGGCGCTGACGGATCAGCCGCTGCGCCACCTGGCCCAGGCTGCGGTCGTAGAAATCGCGCAAATCGACGATGTCGTTCCACATGAGAAATACTCTAGCACCGGGCGCGTGACGGGGCTATCGCCCGGTGCTAGGTTCGCCGCCAAAGCCGCACAAAAGTGGCAGAGTTTTCCGAAACGCCGCTGCACGGGAACTGCCCTATGGATGCCCAAAAGACGCTCGAAATCGTCCGCCTGCCGGTGCTGCAGGACAATTACATCTGGCTGGTGCGCGAGCCGCAGAGCGGCGCCGTGGCGGTGATCGATCCCGCCGTGGCCGAGCCGGTGATGCAGGCGCTCGATCAGCGAAGCTGGAAGCTCACCCGCATCCTCAACACCCATCATCACGGCGACCATGTCGGGGGCAATCTGGCGCTGAAGGAATGGAGCGGCTGCACCGTCGTCGGGCCCAAGCAAGACGCCGCGCGCATTCCCGGCATCGATATACAAGTCGATGACGGCGACAGTTACGATTTCGGCAAAGCGCGTGCGCAGGTGTTCTTCGTGCCCGGCCACACGCGCGGCCATATCGCCTATTGGTTCAAGGATCACGACGCGCTGTTCTGCGGCGACACCTTGTTCGCGCTGGGCTGCGGCCGGCTGTTCGAAGGCACGCCGCAGCAGATGTGGAACTCGCTGTCCAAGTTGCGTGCCCTACCCGACAGCACAAGGGTCTATTGCGCGCATGAATACACGCAAAGCAACGCGCGCTTCGCGCTGACCGTCGATCCGACCAACGCGACTTTGAAAGCACGCAGCGCCGAGATCGACCGTCTGCGCAGCCATGGCGAAGCCACGGTGCCCTCGACCCTGGGCGAGGAGCGCGACACCAATCCCTTTCTACGCGCCGACAATGCGGCGGTGGCCGACGCGGTAGGCCTGAAAGGCGCCGATCCGGTGCGCGTATTCGCCGAAGTGCGCTCGCGCAAAGACAACTTTCGCTAACGCTCGATGAAGCTGCACACCCATCCGGCGTCGCCGTTCAGCCGCAAGGTCGAGATCGCGCTGATCGAACTCGATCTGGATGCCAGCACCGAGCGAGTCCGCACCAATCCGTGGCAATCGACGCCGGAGATGCTGGCGGCCAATCCGCTCAGCAAGATCCCTGCTTTGCTGACCGATCACGGCGTCAGCCTCTTCAACTCCGCCACCATCTGCGACTATCTCGACGCGCTGGACGGCCGCCATCGCCTGCTGCCCAACGACTTGGCGCAGCGGGCCCGCGCGCTGCACCGCCAGGCGCTGGCCGACGGCATGATGGAGGCCGGCGTCGTCATCTTGCTCAACGGCATGCATAAGCCCGAGCGCGTGCATCGCACCATGGTGGCGCGCTCGCAGGCCGGCATCGGCCGCGCGCTCGATAGCTTGGAGCTCGAGGCAGCGGGCTTAAGCGACGGCTTCGATCTCGGCCATATCGCATTGGTCTGCGCGCTCGATTTCCTGACCGTCGCCAAGCTCGTCGCCTGGGAGCGCGAGCATCCGCAACTGGCCAGCTGGCTGGTCACGACACGCCGCCGTCCGTCGGTGGCGCGCACCGAACCAGCCTCACCACCCATTACCTAAACACCTATTACCAAACGGACGGCGCAATCCGCGTCGCATCGTCGTCAACAGGGAGCAAAAGATGAAACTGCTGTACTCGCCGACCTCGCCCTATGTGCGCAAAGTCATGATCCTGGCGCTGGAGCGCGGCCTGGACAAAAAGCTGGAGAAGCTGCCGACCGCGGCCAGTCCGGTGCAGGCCAATCGCGATCTCGACAAAGCCAACCCGCTGGGCAAAGTGCCGGCGCTGATGCTGGACAACGGCATGGTGCTGTTCGATTCGCCGGTGATCTGCGAATACCTCGACAGCCGCCACAAAGGCGCCAAGCTGTTCCCACCGTCCGGCGCGCGCCGTTTCAAGGCGCTTCGCTTGCAGGCGCTGGGCGACGGCATCTTGGATGCCGCGTTGCTGGCGCGCTACGAAACGGCGATGCGGCCGGAGAATCTGCGCTGGACGGAATGGGTCGACGGGCAGAAGCGCAAGATCGCCCAAGGCCTCGAGGCGCTGGAAAAGGAAGCCGCCGATTTGAACGGGGGCTTAAGCATCGGCCAGGTCGCCGTGGCTTGCGCGCTGGGCTATCTCGATTTCCGTTACGCCGACATGAACTGGCGCAAGGGCCACGCCAAGCTCGGCGCCTGGTACACCAAGTTCTCGAAAAAGAAGTCGATGCAGGCGACCCAGCCCCAAGGCTGAGTTTTCGCCGTCGTGACCGCCGAACAGATCATCGCAGCGCTGCAGCTACAGCGTCATCCCGAAGGCGGTTGGTATCGCGAGACCTTTCGGGCCACGCCCACTACAAGTGGGCGTGGCGCCAGCACCGCGATCTATTATTTGCTGCAAGCAGGCGAGGCCTCGCATTGGCATAAGGTCGATGCCGACGAGATCTGGCATTTCTATGCCGGCGATCCGCTCCAACTCTCCTTGAGCGACGACGGCAAGGCGATACGCCGACAGGTGCTGGGCACCGATCTGGTCCAAGGCCAGGCGCCGCAACTGGTTGTGCCGGCCGGCGTGTGGCAGAGCGCCCGGCCGTTGGGCGCTTTCACCCTGGTTGGCTGCACCGTGGCGCCGGCTTTCGACTTCGCCGGCTTCGAATTGGCGCCGCCGGGCTGGCAACCGGGTTAATCAACGCGCAATGATTAGCGGGCGCGGTTAATTCCAGTCCGATCTGGCCCACAGATCGCGCGCCGCCAACACCGCGCCTGCCGTGACCAGCAAGCAGGCCAGCAATAGGCCGATGCTGGGCACTGCACGACCGAACAGCACCAGCAGCACGGTCGACAGCACTGGCGCGGCATAAGACAAAGCGCCCAGCGCGCGGATGTCGCCGTGCTTCACACCGATATCCCACAGGAAGAATGCACCGCCGGCTGGGCCAATGCCTAAGGCCAACACCGCCAGCCCTTCACCGAGATCGGTCGGCCACACCGTCGGCTCGAACGCGAGGTGACACAACAAAGCCAACAACGCCGCCGCACCGCAGAACGCACCGACCGCATCGGTCGGCACTTGGCCAAAGCGCCGGCTCAACACCGAATACAACCCCCACACCACGGCGCAGCCCAAAGCGGCGAGATAGCCAACAACATAGGCGCTGGAAAATTCCACCCCGCCACCCGCTAGCAGCACGATGGCGGTGCCGGCCAAGCCAAGCGCAACGCCGGCCAAATGCCACCAGCGTAGCTTCTCGCCGGCCAGCG
>JBBSNV010000144.1:0-6004 GCA_038260375.1 Reyranellales bacterium | reverse complement strand
GTGCTGCGCTCGCCGGTGGCGCATGCGCGCATCAACAGCATCGACGTCGAGGTAGCGAAGGACATGCCGGGCGTGGTCGGCATCTTCATCGCTACCGATATGACCGAACTGGGACCGCTACCGTGCGCGGTCGAACTCAAGGGCAAAGACGGCAAACGCTATATTGAGCCCTATCGCCCGGTGCTGGCGCGCGACGCGGTCAAATATGTCGGCGAAGCGGTGGCGCTGGTGGTAGGACAAACCATCGACCAGGCGCGCGATGCTGCCGAAGCGATCGCAGTCGATTACCAAGATTTGCCGGCGCTGGCCGATCCGCGCGATGCGGTGAAGCCCGATGCGGCGCAAATCTGGCCCCAAGCGCCGGGCAATCTGTTGTTTGACTGGGAACGTGGCGACCACGCCGCTACCGAGCGCGCCTTTGCCAATGCTGACCATGTCGTAAAGCTCGACACTTACAACAACCGGCTGATCGGCGGCGCGCTGGAAACCCGTGGCGCCATCGCGCAACACGATGCCGGCAGTGGCGTCACCACTTTGTGGACACCGTCGCAAGGCGCGCATTTCCTGCGCGACTTGTTATGCGACCGTGTTTTGAAATTGCCGCGCGAAAACTTGCGCGTGGTCACCGAAGACGTGGGCGGCGGCTTCGGCCCCAAATTCTATCTCTACGCCGAGCACGCGCTGGCGGTATGGGCGGCGCGCAGACTGGGCCGCACAGTCTCCTGGCAGGCCGAGCGCGGCGAGAATTTCCTGGCCGAAGCGCATGCGCGCGACCAATGGACCGAGATAGAAATGGCGTTCGACCGCGACGGCAAGATCCTGGGCCTGCGCGTCGATGCCATTGCCAATTTCGGCGCCTATATCTCGAGCTTCGCGCCTGTCATCCCGACCATGGGCATGGCCAAGGTGATCTCAGGCCTTTACGCCATTCCCGCTATTCATATTTCCATGCGCGGCGTCTTCACCAACACCGTGCCGGTCGATGCCTATCGCGGCGCCGGCAAGCCGGAGGCCATCTTCGCGCTGGAACGGCTGATCGATATGGCCGCCGAGGCCATCGGCATCGACCGCATCGAATTGCGCCGGCGCAATCTGATCCAGCTGCAAGCCATGCCCTACGCCACCGCCACCGGCGTCACTTATGACAGCGGCGATTTCCCGGCGCTGTTCGAGCATGCTCTGCGCGATGCCGATGTCGCGGGTTTCGCGCAACGCCGCGCCGCCAGCGAAACCCGCGGCCTGAAGCGCGGCCTGGGCCTGTCCTGTTATCTGCACGGCACCGGCGGTGTGGCCGACGAGAACAGCACGGTCGAGATCAAAAGCGATGGCCGTATCTTGGTCGCCACCGGCACGCAATCGACCGGCCAGGGCCACGCAACCACCTACGCCCAGGGCGTGGCGCAGTTGCTGGGCGTGAAGCTCGAGCAGATCGAGGTGCGCCAAGGCGATACCGCCACGATCAGAACTGGTGGCGGCAGCGGCGGCTCCTCTTCCACCATCATCAGCGTCACCACGATTCACGCCGCAACGCACAAACTGATCGAACGCGCCAAAGCGCTGGCAGCGTATCTGCTCGAAGCTTCGCCGCGGGACATCGTGCTGCGCGACGGCCAGGTAGAAATTGCCGGCACCGATCGCCGCATGTCTCTGACCGAGTTGGCGGCGAAAGCCATCAGCACTGCCGTGCCGGAAGAATTGCGCGGGCCATTGACGGGGCAGGCAAAATTCGCCGATCAGATTGCTTCCTTTCCCAGCGGCGTGATCGTGGCCGAAGCAGAGATCGATCCCGACACCGGCGCGGTGCATATCGACCGGCTGGTCTCGGTGCAGGATGTCGGCACGGTGATCAACGCCCAGTTGGTCGATGGCCAGATGCATGGCGGCATCGTCCAAGGCCTGGGCCAGGCGCTGATCGAGATCTGCGCCTACGACCCCGCAAGCGGCCAGCTGATCAGCGGCTCGTTCATGGATTACGGCGTGCCGCGCGCCGACAACACGCCATACATCCGATCGATCACCCTGTCGCTGCCTTCGCCCAACAACACGCTGGGCATCAAGGGCGTGGGCGAGTTGGGGCCGATCGGTGCACCACCGGCGATCGTCAACGCCATAGTCGATGCGCTCAAGCCGTGGGGCATAAGCCATCTCGACATGCCGGTGACGCCGGCGCGCGTATGGCAGGCGATCCAGCAAGCCGGCACCAACAAGCGTTAGCGGTTCTCGAGACGGAATTGCCTGCGACGGCTGACGATCTTGCCTGCCACCATGAACACGCCGTCGCCGGTGTAATGCAATGTCTGAGGATGCTTGGGTGTCGGCGCGACATGCGCCGCCACGCATTTGAAAATAAAGAAATTGTATTTGTCGATCAAGTGGCCATCGACCAATTTACATTCGAAATTGGCGTGGCATTCGCCGATCAACGGCGCCTTCACGTGCTTGGCCGATTTGGTCGTTAATCCGAATTGGTCGAACTTATCGATCGCGGCGCCGCTCGAATTCCCGATACCCACCACTTGGTCGATCAGCTTGGTGGTAGGCAGGTTGATGACGCATTGCCGGCTGCGGCGGATCAACTCGAAGCTGTGATTGCTCGACGCAATAATGCAGCCGATCAAGGATGGCGTGAATTCCATTACCGTGTACCAACCCATGGTCATGATGTTGGTCTCGCCCTTATAGGTCGACGACACCAGCACGATTGGGCCCGGTTCCAAATAGCGACGGATCGCCGATAGCCGAAACGGGCTTTTGCGCGGTAATGGGGCCATGGCGGTCTCCGATGCAGGCAGCCTGCAAAGCTAACGCGGCAAATTGCCTAAGATTTCCCAGCACATGCAAATTCGCGGCCGTACCCATGACGGCAGCCCGAGGGCCGTCGCCGGGCCACTCCCGACAATATGACTTTCCAAGCCGGCAAAACCGGCGTAAATCCTTAGGTGTCATAGCGGCGACCACCCGCCGATCTTCATGAAAGGGAGTTAGATGCTGAAGGGACTGCTCTGCTCAGTGGCCATGATCGGCCTGCTCGCGGCGACGCCGGCATTAGCCGAAACCGGCGCCTTGGCCGATTGCACCGATGCCAACATGATGTTCGCCAATGCCGACGTCGCCAAAATGGCGGCTGGCGACAAGAAGACCATGGCGATGAAAGAAATGGAAACCGCCAAGGATCATCGCGCCCGCAAGGAATCCGAGAAATGCAAAATCAGTCTCAGCAAGGCGATCGATCTCGCCCGCACTGTTTCGTCCGAGACCAAGTCCAAGTAACGGCGGGATCCCGCCCAACATCGAGGCCGGGCCGCATCGACGGTTCGGCCTCTTTTCATGCCTGGCTCAATCGCGCGCGAACCAGGCGCGTCGCCACAGGCAGGACAGCGCTAGGGCTAGCAACAACCCCGATCCAACGGCGGTCACGGCGTAGCGATAGCCGGCAAGGAACGATGCGGGTTCGCCCGCACCGGCCGCGTGCAGCGCGCTGATCACGGTGGCGCCGGTTACCACACCCAAGGTGCGCGTCAATAGCGACAGGCTGCCGGCCACGCCGCGGTCGCGCACCGCCAATGTGCCCGTGACGATGTCGGCGTATGTCACGTTCAACAAGCCCTGCCCGACGCCGATGACGATCAGACCCGACGCCACCAAGAGCAGCGGCGTATCGGCGGCGCTGCTGCCCAGCGCCATCAGCGCCAGACCCTGCACCACGACGGCGGCAAAGGCTGAGCGCCGACGGCCGAAGCGCGGCGCCAGTCGCGCCGCCAGCCAGGCGCCCAGAATGGCGCCCACGAATTGCAGCGCCAGTATCGCGCCGCCCGCCACCACCGTCAGCCCCAGCGTGTTCAACAGGTAATACGGCGTCAGCAACAGGATGACGAAGGTTGCGAGGTTGGCCAGCAGATTGATTGCATTGGGCACCGCGAAGGCGGCATCGGCGAACAGCGCCGGCCGAATGATCGGTTCGACGAAGCGCCTCTCGTGCCACAGAAACACCATCAGGCCCGCCACTGCCACGGCCAACAACATCGGCGCCAGCACGGCCGTGCCGGCACGCTGCGTGAAGGCGATCGCCAACAGCGCCGCACTCATCCACAACGCCAGCAGCAGCGCGCCCCAGCCGTCGAACCGGCTATCGCGCCGTTCGGGCTTGGGCAGGACGCCCGACGCCACGAGCGCCAGCAATGCGATCGGCACGCGCACCCAATAGACCGCCGGCCAATCCCACAACGCCACCAGCACGCCGCCCAGCAGCGGTCCGAGCGCCGAGGCCAGGGCTAGCGAACCGGCGAAAGCGGCCAGAGCCTCGGTGCGCCGCTCTTCAGGGTAGAGCGATAGGGTCAGCGCCGGCGCGCAGGACAACACCAGCGCCGTGCCGACGCCTTGCACGGCGCGCGCAGCGAGGAACAAGGTCCAGCTCGGCGCCGCGGCGCAGGCGGCGCATCCAATCAACGAGACGATCAGGCCGAGGCGGAAGATCAGGCGGTAGCCGAAAAGGTCGCCCAGCTTTCCGCACACCAGCATCAGGGTGCCGTAAATCAGCACGTAGCAGATCACCAGCCACTGCACGTCGCCCAGCGCCAGGCCGAAATGTCGGGAGATGGCGGGCAACGCGATGTTGACCATGACGTCGAGCGGCCCCAGTGCTGCGCCCAGGCCCAGTATTGCAAGGCCTGTGCCCGGCCGGATCATGGTGCAACCTCGTGCAGGCGCTGCAACGGGAAGTGAGCGAAACATGGCGTTCCCACGGGGACTCTAAGAACCATAAAACAAGCCGCTGTTTTCTGCAGTTTTGGAGACCTGCTACGAACCGGTTGGTGCGGTTTTTCGTGGCAACGATTGCACCGAAAACGGAATGCGGTCTCCAGGCAAAACAATCTGGTGGGGCAGATTTTCCACACCGTCGGGACGGCCGACAAGGCGCAGAACATGAAGCGTGCTACGAGCAATGCGATGCACACCGATGAAGTGCGCTTCCTTTCTTATGCGTGATCGCCATGTAAAAGCGTGATTTAGACTATCTAATCAAATGCGTATGGCATACCTCGAATCCGCCTTTTAGAACAAATTGATTAACATTCTCGAAAGCCGCCCTCTCTGAAGTGTGGCTTTGAGCGAGGTCGAGACATTCAGCTGCATTATCTCAAAGCTACAAGAAGGCGGCTGATTGCTAGCGTTGCAGCGCCAGCCAGCGCCGCGCCAGGGCTTTCAGCCATGGCATCAGGCGCGTGCGGTTATAGGCGTCGGCCGCCAATTTAATCGCGTCGGCTTGGGTCGGATAGGCCTGCACGACCTTCGCCAGATCGGACATGCCAAGCTTGGCACTGATCGCCAGCGACAGGCCGTTGATCATCTCCCCGGCGTGGCGCGCCACTACGGTGGCGCCGAGAATCCGGCCGCTGCCCGGCCGGACATGGATCTTCACGAAGCCCTGTTCCTCGCCGTCGGTCACCGCGCGATCGACGTCGTGCATGAGAACCGTGAACGTGTTGACCGGGATAGCCCGCCGGCGCGCCTGGCGTACATACATGCCGACATGGGCGATCTCTGGATCGGTGTAGGTGCACCATGGAATGGCCAGGCCGCTGATCCGCTTGCGGCCTAGGAACAGAGCGTTCTGCACAGCCAGCCGGGCCGACGCCTCGGCAGTGTGGGTAAATTTGTGTTCCAGGCAAACATCGCCCGCGGCATAGATCCTGCGGTTGGCGGTACGCAGAAAATCGTCGACATGAATGCCGCGCGAGGTATCGTAGGCGACGCCCGCTGCTTCGAGGTTCAACTCTTCGACATTGGGCGTTCGGCCGATGCCGGCCAGTATCTCGTCGACAGCGATGTCGAATCGGTCGCCGCCGCTCGACAGGTTGACGATCTTTTGCCCGCCTTCGCAGCGCGCACCGACCACGGCGGTGTTGAGATGGATCTCCACGCCATCGCGCGTCAGCGCCTCGGAGAGTAACTGCGCGGCATCGCGTTCTTCCTTGGGCAGGAACATCGGATCGTCCTGGACGAT
>JBBSNV010000143.1:0-6014 GCA_038260375.1 Reyranellales bacterium | reverse complement strand
CGAAGGCGTAGGCGCGGTGGTCAAGGGCGACAAGCTCGAAGGCGAGATCGAGGGCGTCGGCAAGATCGCCTGCGTTATCTCCTAGCCGTCATGCTGAGCGGAGCGAAGCATCTTGTTTCAACCCAGTCGATTGGGCGGTAGAGACAAGATTCTTCGCTAACGCTCAGAACGACAGAAAACTACAACGTGCTCGCGCTAAACGTGTCGCACTGGTTGACGTCGCCGCTTTCATAGCCGCGCTTGAACCAGCGCACGCGCTGCGCCGAACTGCCATGGGTGAAGCTTTCCGGATTGACCCCGCCGCGCGCCTGGCGCTGCAAGCGATCGTCGCCGATCGCAGCCGCGGCGTTGAGCGCCTCGTCGATATCGCCCGGCTCGACCACCTGCTTGGCGCGGTCCGCGTCATGGGCCCAGATGCCAGCAAAGCAATCGGCCTGCAACTCGACCCGTACCGATAGCGCGTTTGCTTGCGTGGTGCTCAGGCGCGAGCGCTGTTGCTCGACCTGCTCGGTGATGCCCAACAGACGTTGCACATGATGGCCCACTTCATGGGCAATGACATAGGCTTGCGCAAAATCACCCGGCGCACCGAAGCGCCGCTGCAACTCGTCGTAGAACGATAGATCGATATAGACCTTTTGGTCGGCCGGGCAATAGAACGGCCCAACCGCCGAGCTGGCCTCGCCGCAGCCCGAGCGCACGCCGCCGGTGAACAGCACCAGGCGCGGATTGACATAGCGCTTGCCCATCTTTTGGAACTGCGCCTGCCAGACGTCTTCGGTATCGGCCAGCACCACCGAAACAAAATCCTTCATGCGGTCGGCGCGGCCGGCATTGGTACCAGTGCCGGTACCTGACGGCGCTCGGCTGTCCGCCGATTGACCCGGGCCGCTCTGGCCCGGATTCTGGCTTGGATTCTGGCCCGGATTCTGTTGCTCCGAATACGGCCGGTCGGGAGAACCCGACGAGCCGCTATCGAGAATCGAGGGGTCGATGCCGAAATACAGCAGCGCCAGCACCACCAGCACGCTGCCGATGCCGCCGCCGATCTTGATGCCGCCACCGCCCATGCCACCGGGAAAGCCGAAGCCGCCGCCCCGGCCCATACCGCCGCCTAAACCGCCACCTTCGCCGCGCCGGTCTTCGACATTTTCGCTGCGTCTGCCGTCTTCCCAGCGCATGGCGCTCTCCCTCGATTTGGCCGTCAAGCCGAACGGTAACAGCATAACGTGTCGCGCGCCGGTTTGTTGCACGGTCTGGCTTGCGCGGCTGACTTGCAGCGGCGTGGCGGTTTCGGGCAGGGTGCGCCCCGCATGTCCGCGCCCAACGAAGCCGCCCCATCCCTGACCGTCGCCACCTGGAACATCAATTCGGTGCGCCTGCGTATCGGCCTAGTGCAGCGCCTGCTGCGTGAGGAACGGCCCGACGTGCTGTGCCTGCAGGAAACCAAATGCCCGGACGAGTTCTTCCCTCACCAGGCGTTTGACGATGCGGGTTACCCGCACCGCGCCATTATCGGCATGAAGGGCTATAACGGCGTCGCCATCGTCAGCAAAGTGCCGCTGCACAGCCACACCAGCCACAATCGCTGCGGCAAGCGAGATTGCCGGCACATCGTGGCGCATTTGGACCGCGGCGACGGCGATCCCATCGAGCTGCACAACCTCTATGTGCCGGCCGGCGGCGACATTCCCGACCGCGAGATGAACGACAAGTTCGGCCACAAGCTCGATTTCATGCACGAGATCGGCCAGTGGTTCGCGGGCGACAAGCCCCAGCCGCGCGCGCGCAAAGGCCGCCGCAAGATCATCGTCGGCGATCTGAACATTGCGCCGCTGGAGCACGACGTGTGGTCGCACAAGCAACTGTTGAAGGTGGTCAGCCACACCCCCGCCGAGGTCGAGCTGTTCGATCGGCTGATGAAAAGCCAGGATTGGGTCGACGTGCCGCGCCAATTCGTGCCGGCCGAGCAGAAGCTTTATTCCTGGTGGAGCTATCGCAACCAGGATTGGCGCAAATCCGACCGCGGCCGGCGGCTCGACCATATCCTGGTGTCGCCAGCCCTGAAGCCCGCCATCCGCTCGTTCCGCATCTTGAAAGAGGCGCGCGACTGGCCGGTCACCTCCGACCACGTACCGGTATTGGCCGAATTCGCCGTCTAACCTTGGCGACGGCGGGCATAAAGCCCGCTAAACTGGCACCAATGAATAGGCTCAGGGGGAGCCATTATGGCAATTTTCGGGTCTGACTGGTTCTGGATCGTCGTTATCGGCTTCGTGGTGGGCTTGATCGGCAAGCTGCTACGGCGCGAGCGTGATCCGGGCGGCTTCTTCATGCCGATGCTGGTCGGCATGGGCGGCGCAGCGTTGGCCGCCATCGTCGGTCCTAACTTGGGCTTGTTCTATCTGGGCACCGTGCCGGGCTATCTGGGCGTCACCGCCGGAGCCGTGGCGCTGGTGCTGATGTTGACAGTATTGCCGCGCTGAGTCGGGCTGACTTGGCGAACGCCGCGTTGAACATTGGATCGATTACACAGGGGGAATTCCATGCTGCATTGGCTTTGGATCATCATCATCGGCTTCGTCGTCGGCCTGATCGCGCGCTTCTTGATGCCGGGCCGCGACGCTAGGGGCTTCATCGTCACCACCCTGCTGGGCATCGGCGGCGCGGTGTTGGCAAGTTTCGTCGGCCAGAAAATGGGCTGGTACGCCGAGGGTCAGCCGGCCGGCTTCATCGCCGCGGTGCTAGGCGCCATCGTGCTGCTGCTGATCCTGCGCATGGTGCGGCGTTAAAAAGCGTTAAGCCGCTTTCCGCCTGCTAGAGCACATCGCCTTTTGACGGAATCGCTTTGGATTCCGTCAAAAGGCGTGAATTTGCTCTGTCTTTTACGAATAGAGCGGACCTGCTCTAAACGACCGCTGAACCGGGCACCACGCGGCGATAGACCAGCGCCACCGCGGTCGCCAGCAGCGCCATGGCGATGAAGATCAGCGGCGTGAAAATCAGGTTGGCGAGAAAAACGGCGACGATGAGTCCGCCGGTGCCGAGATTGATCGCCAGGCTCGTCGTCAGCAGATAAAGAACGTACAGAATGATCAGCATCGGCACGCCGATGATGCCGACGGTGATCATATTGACGCCCAGCATCGGTGCGTAAACCGGTATCGATTCCTTCCAGACCTTTTCCAGGCCGGTGGGCTCGCCCAGGGCCGCGGCGGGAAACACCAGTTGCAGCATGGTGTAAAGCGCGACGATGCCCAAAATCAGGACGAAGGAGATGATGATACTGGCAAATCCAAGGCTGGACATCGCCAAGCCGATCAGCAACAGCAAGAACACCGGAACCATCAGCAGCGCATAGTAAGCGAAAAACTGCTGCTCGCGCGGCCCGAATGCGAGGGCAAATTTGGCGTCGCCCTGTAAAACGAAGCGAATCCACGCCAACGCGAACGGTGCCATCGTGAAATAGGCGATCAGCTCGAACAACACGCCCAAGATGAACACCTTGGTCAGGACCGCCAGCAACGAGCCAACGACGACAACCGCAAAATAGATCGCGATCGGGATTATGCCGATGATGAAAATCTTCGGCAGGTTTTTGAAAACGCGGGCGAACGTATCGCCGACGACATTGAGAACCGGGATAGTGGCGGCCATCGTTCCCTCATGCCCTGCTATGCGTGGCGCAAATCGTTTCGAGCGGTCCTCGCCAGGCTGGCCGCGCCGATCGGGCTATCGGGATACGACCAGGGCCGGGCGGGAGGTTGCAGATCGCATGCGACGGCGCGATCCCGCGACAGGTCAGGCGAGTCGCCGGACAATCGCTTGTCCGGCGGAATTCGCCCAACCCTGCAGCCGGACTTGTCAGACCATCTTGCCTTTGTCGCGGATTTCACACAGCACGTCGTAGACCCGGAACAGCAAAATGATCAATTCGCACCAGATGCGAATCATTAGCGGGCCCAAAAAGATCAGGACCAGCCCGGTGATCGCGCCGTTGACACCCTGTCCGGATGCGATGGCGATCACGCCCATGATTATGGCCACAACACTCAGAATCCAAAAGAAAATCTCGATGACCAACGGCGTGATCATCTTTTTGAACGTTAGATAAGCTCCCATGAATAGCTCCCCCACCAGGCGTTGGCAGCTTGATTGCTGCGGCAAGGAATCATCGCATCGCTTGGCCCAATGGCAAAGCCGGAAATTGCTCACACCGAATGCGCATCGAAGGCCGGACATGCGCGGCAACGCCCGGTCGCCGGCGGTCACTTGCCCCGTAGTGGCCCATTAACGGCCCATCAACGGCCCAGTCGCGGCCCGCACCCTACCCGTTAGGCTAGGGCGCCGCTTTTGCGATAGAGAAAATAGCGCCCCGGCGGTACGCCGGTCGGATCGGGCAAGCGCCGCCAGCCGGCCTCGGCGAATTCCTGATTGGCGACGACCAGCCCGCCCGGTGCCATCAAGGCGTCGAGCGCGGGCGCCAGGCGCCGGCCCAACGCCCGGTTAGCCGCCGCTTCGCCGGTGCCCAAATCGCTATGCGCCAGCGCCGCGGTGGCGCCGAGTTGGGCAATGGCACGCGGCAAGGTTTCAAAAATATCGCCGAGAAACAGGCGGTCGTCGGGCGGAATGCAGTCGGGGTGCGTGCGCACCTGGCGCTCGAACACGTAGATGTCGCGGCCGGGGAACAAGCCGCGCAGGTGATCGTAAGTCCGGCCATTGCCCAGGCCGAGTTCCAAGATCGGACCCGATAGGCTGCGCACGTCGTCCGCCACCGCATTCAAGCAGTCGCGCTGGGCCTGCATGCGGCGGATGAAACTGTCGAGCCGGGACATGGCGGCGGGCTGGCGGCGGAATGGCGGTGCTACAGCGGCGCGTTACGACGCCTTCTGCCCGGCCCGCACCGCGCGCAGTTGCGCGTTGGTCAGTTCCAAGCGATGCGCCAGCTCGCGCATGATCTCGACTGCCATTTGCGGGAATTCCTGCACCAGACGGAAGAACAGATCCTTGGTGATCTTCAAGGTGGTAAGCCGCTCGCGCGCGGTGACGGTGGCGGTACGCGGCACGTCGCACAGAATGGCGATCTCGCCCACGAAATCGTTCTTCTTCAGTTCGGCCACGCGCAGCGCGCCGTTGGGCGTATCGATCGAGACGTCGGCCACGCCATCCATGATGACGTACATGGCATCGCCCATGTCGCCCTGATGGCACAATTCCTGGCCCGAATCGAAACTCAACCGCTCGCTGGTAAAGGCCAGCAACTTCAATTTCGACGGCTCGATCTTGGCGAATAGCGGCACGGCTCGCAGCATCTCCACTTCCTGATTGAGACTCATGATTTTCCTCCGGGCCTACGCGACCGTAGTCGTTTCATTGCGCCGCCAATATTGCGCCCACCGGCGTGTCGGGCTTATTGATCTCTTGATAGGGGCCTTGGGCTGCGATGCGCCCGTCGCGCGCCACCAGCACCAAATCGAACTGCTCGGCCATGCGGCCATGCGCCAAAGTCCACAGCACGCCCGTGCCGTCGCGCAATTCCAGGATGCGCTCGAGCAGACGGATTTGCGTGGCGGCATCGAGCACCGCCAAGGCTTCGTTGACGATCAGCAGATCGGGCCGCTTGATCAGCGCCCGCGCCAGGCCGACCTTCTGGCGCTGCGTCGCGCTCAGCCGCTTGCCGCCGTTGCCGACCATGTAATCCAGCCCGACCTGAACCACGGTGGGACCGAGTTTTAAAATCTCCAGCACCTCGGTGATCAGCGCGCCGATGCGCTCGCCCGATTGCGCCTGGCCATAAACCAGGCGGCCGAACAGGATGTTGTCCTGCAAGGTGGCGCTGCGCGTGTAGTTTTCGCGGCCGTACGGTTCGATCGCTTTGGACTGGGCCTGTTCCAGCTTCTCGGCCAAGGCCTGGCGCGCCTGCAGCAGGCGCTCTTCCATCTCGTTGTCGATCAGGCCCAGGCGATGGCGCGCCTCGATATAGGGGAACACCAGCGCCAGCAGCCGCGCCCGGT
>JBBSNV010000142.1:0-6021 GCA_038260375.1 Reyranellales bacterium | reverse complement strand
GCCGCGCCCATCCACTATACCGCCGATCTCGAGCGCGACATGTCCCAACCTTATGCATGCGGCGCAAAGTCCGCGGTAGTTCCTTTGGGCGTCGACATTCCGTCGCCCAGCGTCATCCCATTACGAACGGCGTTGGCGAACAAATTTCCCGAAACGGCAAATAAGACAGTTCTGCTTTTTCTTGGCCGCCTGCACCAAAAAAAGGGGCTGGACCTGCTGATCCCTGCTTTGCAACAAGCACGAGCGGCCCGCCCCGATTTGCATTTGGTGCTCGCTGGACCCGACGGCGGCGCGCTCGCCGATACGATGCGATCGATTGCCGCTTGCAATCTCGCCGATCACGTCACCATTGCCGGCATGCTGCGCGGCGACGACAAAGCGATGGCCTTTGCCGGTGCCGATTTCTTCGTTTTGCCGTCCTACAGCGAGAACTTCGCAATCGCCGCGGCTGAAGCTATGGCTTATGGATTGCCGGTCATCGTCTCGGATCAGATAAATATTCATCCCGATATCACGGCGGCCGGAGCCGGGTTAGTGATCGATTGCAGCGTAACTTCGCTGGCCAATGCCATCAGGGCCATGGCGAAAACAGACCGCCAAGCTATGGGCGAACGCGCCCAAGCATTGGCAGCTGATAAATATTCATGGCCTGCGGTCGGAAAAGCACTGGAACAGCTTTATACGAGCGTCATCGCCGATCACCAAACCAACCTGAGATCGACAAAGTGAGGCATTCCAAATTCAGCGCTCCAGCATGTGTGAGCCCAAAAACAGCACATCCATACTGGTGCGCAAAAAGCAATTGATCGCCTCTTCTGGACGACATACCACCGGTTCGTTTTCATTGAACGACGTGTTGAGCACCATTGGCACGCCGGTAAGAGCACGAAACGCCTCGATCAGAGCAGCGTAACGCGGATTGGTAACTTGCGACACCGTCTGCAAGCGGCCCGTGCCGTCGACATGGGTGATCGCTGGTACTTTACTGCGTTGCTCGGGACGAATTCGATGGACCTGCATCATGAACGGCACATCGTCGTCGGTCTCAAACCACTCGGGCACGTGCTGGCGCAAGATCGACGGCGCGAAAGGCCGGAACGATTCACGTCGCTTGATCTTCACGTTGAGAATATCTTTCATGTCGGTGCGCCGCGGATCGGCCAGAATCGATCGGTTGCCCAAGGCGCGCGGGCCCCACTCCATGCGGCCCTGAAACCAGCCCACGACTTTGCCATCGGCAACCGCCGTGGCGGCGGCTTGCGCCAGCCCCGCTTCGGTATCGTGACGGGTTTGCCGGCAATTCGCCGCGGCGATTTCGCCGCTGCGTTGAACCAACGCGTCATGCAGCTCGGCATCGGAAAAATGCGGCCCCCAGTAGGCGTGGTTCATATCGAACCGCGTTGGATTGGCGCCGTCACGATGCCACACCGCGTATGCAGCGCCGATCGCGCCGCCCGCATCGCCGCCTGCCGATTGCACATAGCAATGCACGAACGGCGTGCGATCATAGATCTTGCCGTTGGCCACGGAGTTGTTGGCGCAGCCACCGGCCAGCGCAATGGCAGGACAATTGCTGCGTCGGTAAAGCGCGTTCAACAAATTGAAGAACGCCTCTTCATAGGCGACCTGAATCGAGCGCGCGAGATCGCGGTGGCGATCGGTCAAAGCCTCGCCGGGCTGCCGCGGCGGCCCGAATAAATCGATCAACTCTTGTGAAAACAATTTACCGCTGCTGGGAATGCCGTCGCGCACTTCGTAATTGGCGCCTTGCTTGGCGTGAGTGAAATAGCTGGTATCGAGTTTGAAACTGCCATCGGCTTCCAGGTGCAGCAGCTTTTGCAACTCGTTCACAAAGCGGGGCTCGCCATAAGGCGCCAAGCCCATGACCTTGTATTCGTCGCCGTAGTTGAAGAAGCCGAGATACTGCGTCAGCGCCTCATAGAACACGCCTAGTGAATGCGGGAAATAAACCCGATCGAAAACCTCGATCGTGGTGCCGCGCCCCACGCCCCAGGCGGCGCTGGAAAAGTCGCCGAAGCCATCGACCGAAGCCACCGCCGCATTTTCAAACGGCGAAACCAGAAACGCCGAAGCCAGATGCGCATCGTGATGCTCGATGGCGTGGATTTGTGCCGAAATTTTTTGGCCGGGAAAAGACTTCGTCAGCCAGTCTTCGATCGACCGCCATTGTTTACGGTTTTTCAGGCGCTGCCTCAGCAACGACAGCGATGGCCGATGGCGCGCAATATAGGCCAGTTTCCTGCCGAATCCGGCTCGACCATTGCGATTGATCGCGACATGATCGAGATCGGCCAAGGTCACGCCGCCTTCCTTCAGGCAATAGGCGATCGCCTGTTGTGGGAAGCCGCCCCAATGCTTAATACGACGAAACCGCTCTTCTTCGGCAGCGGCGATCAACTGCCCGTCGCGCACCAGGCACGCCGCGGCATCTGCGTGAAACGCGTTGAGACCCAGGATCAGCGTCACGAGACGATTCGTTTCAAGGATTGGCGCAGCAGGATGATGGACAAAATTGCCTCGGCGGTGGTGCGCTGCAGAGTATAAAGCAGACCAGCCCTGCCGTTGAACAAAAGACCTTTGCCGAACAGGCAGTACAGGAACACTGCAAATGGCGCGACCACTTTCAACCGCCGCAACCGGTTCGCCCAACCCAGTTCGCGCCACGATGCGGCGTTCAACTTGGCCGCTTCCAATATCATGTACCGCGCCTGCGATTGCAGCCAGCGCTCGATGGGTTTGCGGTCGTCATGTAGCAGCTTTTCCCGCAATTCCCCGATCTTGCCGCCGCAAACCACGCGTTGGGTGTGACCGTCCTGCACAAAGCGGCCGTGCTGGCGCCGGAACAAAACCGTGGTTGGCGGATAAAGCGAGCCGCGCAATGCCCGACCTTCTAGACAATAAGTAAAGTTGGCGCGAAAGCCGTTCACGTCGGATGGCGGCGTCAGATCTTCCAATTCGCGCACAAGCTCATCGGTAACCATATGGTCGGCATCGAGTACAAGTACCCATTCGGTCTCGGTGCCGGTCTGGGTGAGCGCGTAATTCCATTGATTGGCGTGGCTATCGAACGGGCGCGTGAAAAACCGCGCATTGGCGGAACGACCCACCAGGGCCACCGTTTCGTCGCTGCTGCCGCTATCGACCACGACCACGCGGTTGGCCCAAGCCAGACCCGCCAGGTTGCGCTCTATATTGGCGGCCTCGTTGAAGGTCAGGACGATCGGCGTAACGGTGGAAAGCAGCATGGCTGTGCAGCGCAACCCATTTTGAAGTTGCAAATATATATGCAATCCTACAGCATTGAAATATAATTGTTTTTATGCTAAACGTGCCGCGCACCCATGGATTTAACAAGCGGTTGCGATGAACGCGTACGGCTCAAAGCCGGCTAGACGACAGACACCGGTTTCCGCGCCCGTGGTGCGGATCTATGTGCGTTTGGCCGATATTGCGGTCGTAGCCCTTTCGGCTCTCCTCAGCTTCGCCGTTTATGTCGATGGCGGCTTCGAAAACTTCGACGGCAGCTATGGTTTGGCCATCGTCGTTGCGACGCTTTTGACCGCCAATATTTTTCCGTTGCTCGGTTTTTACGACGAGCGCCATTGGCGCAACTGGTTGCGCCAACTGGCCCGGCCGCTTTTGGCCTGGATGCTGGTGCTGGCGCTGCTGATCGTGGCGGCATTTATCACCAAAAATTCGAGTCAATTTTCACGGGGCTGGGTGATCCTGTGGTTCGGGCTAGGCTGCGTTGGCCTGCTGTGGGTGCGGTTGGCGCTACGCATCATGTTGGCGCGGTGGGCCGGGCTGGGCCGCCTCACCAAGACCATCGCCATCGTCGGGGCTAATCCGATTGCCGTTCGCCTGGTCGAAAATCTGCGCCTTATGCCGTCCGACGAAATGGAACTGGTCGGCATCTATGACGATGCCGGCGACATGGCCGGCATCCAAGATGTGCCCTATCGCGGCACGGTCGAGACCTTGCTGAGCGACGCGCGGCAGATGCGCATCGATCAAGTGGTGGTGGCGCTGCCATGGTCGGAAGAAGCCGAAATCATCGCCACGCTCAAGCGTTTATGGGCGTTGCCGTTCGATATCCGCCTGGCGCCGGACTTGGTCGGCTTCCGCCTGGCGCATTGCTCGTTCGGTACCATCGGCAACGTGCCGGTAATCAACGTGTTCGATCGGCCGCTGGCCGACGAAAAGATGCTGCTGAAGCGACTGGAAGACTATGCCGTGGCCAGCGCCATGCTGCTGGTGCTGTCGCCCGCTATGCTGATCATCGCCGCCTTGGTGAAATTGACCAGTCGCGGGCCGGTGTTGTTCCGCCAGCCGCGTTATGGTTTCAACAACCAGCGCATCAACGTTTATAAATTCCGCACCATGTACACCGACTATGTCGAGGCGCTGGGTGTGCTCAGTCAGGCGACGCGCAAAGATCCGCGTGTCACCGCGATCGGGCGCTTCCTGCGCCGCACCAGCCTCGACGAACTGCCACAGCTGTTCAATGTCTTGAACGGCACCATGTCGCTGGTTGGCCCGCGTCCGCATGCCGATGGCACCCGCGCCGCCGATGTGCTGTTCGAAGACGCCGTGGCTGAATATGCCGCGCGCCATCGCGTCAAACCGGGCCTGACCGGCTGGGCCCAGGTCAATGGCTGGCGCGGCGAAACCGACACGTTGGAAAAGATCCAGCGCCGGGTCGAGCACGATCTGTTCTATATCGAGAACTGGTCTTTGCGCCTGGATATCAAAATCCTACTGCTGACCTTGGGCGAGATCGTGCGCCGCCGCAACGCCTGGTAAATCCACAGTTTATTTCGGCTTTTGCCGCCTGTCGCAATTAGTGTATGCACTGGCGTTTGCAAAGGGTTTGGCCACGCCATGAATCATCTCGACCGGCTGGAAAGCCACAGCATTTTCATCTTACGCGAGGCGCAGGCACGCATCAGTAAGCTCGGCATGCTGTGGTCGTTGGGCAAGGATTCCAATGTCATGGTCTGGCTGGCCAAGAAAGCGTTCTTCGGCCAGGTGCCCTTCCCGGTCATGCACATCGATACCGGCAAGAAATTTCCCGAGATGTACGCATTCCGCGATCGCTACGCCAAGGAATGGAATCTAGATCTGCGCTTGGGCCAATGCCCGCCGCTCGAGGAGATCGACCCCACTTTGCCGCCCGCCGCGCGTTCGGCCGCACGCAAGACCATCGGCCTGAAACGCTTCATCGAAGCGGAAGGCTATACCGGGATTATCGCCGGCATCCGCCGCGACGAGGAAAGCATCCGCGCCAAGGAGCGCGTGTTCAGCCCGCGCGCCACCGACGGCGCCTGGAACTTCCGCGACCAGCCGCCCGAGTTCTGGGATCTGTTTCATACCGATTATCCGCCCGGTGTGCATGTCCGCATCCACCCGCTGCTGCAATGGCGCGAGATCGACATCTGGCATTACGTCCGCCGCGAAGGCATTCCAATGGTCGATCTTTATTTCGCCAAGAACGGCAAGCGTTATCGTTCTTTGGGCGATCAAGACATTACCAACCCGATGATCAGCAACGCATCGACCTTGGACGAAATCATCGCCGAGTTGGAATCGACCAAGCAGTCGGAGCGCGCCGGTCGCGCCATGGATCACGAGGCTGAAGATTCGTTCGAGCGCCTGCGCAGCTCCGGATATATGTGATGGCCGCCAAGATAGCCGCCGAGAAAGACAGCATCCGGCTGGTGATCGTAGGCGAAGTCGATCACGGCAAATCGACCTTGGTCGGCCGCCTGCTCTACGAGACCGGCTCCTTGCCCGACGGCAAGGTTGAGGCGATTCAGGAAGTCTGCCGCAAGCGCGGCCGGCCGATGGAATGGGCCTTCCTGCTTGATTCCTTCCAGGCCGAGCGGGATCAGGGCATCACCATCGACACCACGCATATCTGGTTCAATACCGCCAAGCACCAATTCGTGCTGGTCGATGCGCCAGGCCATCATGAATTCGTGCGCAACATGGTCACCGGCG
>JBBSNV010000141.1:0-6037 GCA_038260375.1 Reyranellales bacterium | reverse complement strand
GCGCTGGATGAAGGCCTGCTTGGTGGCTTCGACCAACAGATGGATGTGCTCGAAGCTCTCGTCCTGCTTGCAACCCAGCCGATCGAACAGGCCGAGGATCATCTGCGACGCCACGCCTTGCGTCGGCGCCGTCATGTTGAAGATGCGACCGGCGCTGTGCTGCAGCACCAGGGGCGTTACGAACTGCGCGCGATGGCTTTCGAAATCGGCCAGGCGCAGCGGACTACCCAGTCTCTCCAGCGACGACGCTTGGGTGCGGGCAATGTCGCCACGGTAGTAATCGTCCAGCCCGGCGCTGATCAAGCGTTCGAACGTGCGGCCCAAAGCTTCCTGCTTCCACATCGCCGCCGCTTGCAGCGGCTTGCCGCCCGGCATGAAAGCATCGGCGAAGCCCGGCACATTCTTTAGCTGATCGGCATGAAGCGCGATCGAACCGGCATGATTGGCCGCCACGGGAAAGCCTTTAGCCGAATAATAGGTGGCATCTTCCAGCAGGCGCTTGAGCGGCAGCTTGCCGCCCCATTTCGACGACACGTCCAGCGCCAATTGCCAGCCCGAGATGGTGGCAGCCACGGTGTTGGCCACCAGCGGTCCCCGCAACGGCATCTTGCTCTGTTGGTGCTGACGATAGAAGTCCAAGCTCGCCAGCTGCGCCGAGCGGCCCGAGGCATCGATGCACAGCGGATCCTGGCCCGGCTCGCCGATCAGCCAAAAGCCGTCGCCGCCGATCGAATTGGCATAAGGATAGACCACCGCCACCACGGCGGCCGCCGCCACCATCGCCTCGATGGCATTGCCGCCGTCGCGCAACACGGCCAGGCCGGTCTGCGATGCGAGATGATGCGGAGCGGTGAACGCCCCTCGTCTAGCCGACTTGGTGCGTATCACGAGATGGCCTATGTGCTGAGATGAAAGGCGTCAGAAATTGACGGCAAAACCCGCGGCGCGAATGGCGTCGATCACGGCAGCGGAGGGAATCAAAGTTTCCACTTCCACCTTGCCCGACGACAAATCGATCTGAATCTCGGCATCCGGCGCGGCGCGCCGGATTGCTCGTTTGACCGCGCTGACACAGCCGTCGCATGTCATGCCCGTAACCAGATAGGCAGCTCGCATTGCGAGTTTCCTCGTTTCGGTTTCCCCAACCAGCTGCGGAGGATATTCCACGTTTTGCTGACACGAAAGCGTCACTCGCCCTGCTGCAGCAAACTGCCGCGCCGTCTCGCCATGCGGAAATATAGAAAAAACAGAGCAATCCCAAGCACTAAGTAGGCGATGTTAAGGACAAATGCAGCTGCCATGTAATCGTAGCGAATCACTTGGTGTTGAAGGATCGACCGCATGCCCTCGAAGGCATAGGCCGGCGGCATGGCCAAAGCGATGCTTTGCATCCAAGACGGCAGCACCGTCACCGGGTAATAGACCGCGCTCACCGGCAGCAGTGCGAATACTGCGGCCCAGGCGATGTTCTCCGCCCCCAGGCCATAGCGCAGCACCAGCCCCGACACGCCCAAGCCGATAGCCCAGCCGAACATCAGCAGGCTGAAGAAGAACGCTGCCAAAGACAGGCCGATCGAATAGACCGAGAAACCGAAAAACGCGATCGCCAGCAGCGAAGCCGGAATCATGCCCAACAAGGTGCGGATCAGGCTCATGGTCAGCAGCGCAGTGGCAAATTCGCCCGGCCGCAACGGGCTGACGAACAGGTGGCCCAGATTGCGCGACCACATCTCCTCGAAGAACGTCACCGACACGCCGAGTTGGCCACGGAACACTACGTCCCACATCAACACGGCCGAGATCAGCACGCCGCCAGCCTGGGCGAAGTAGCTGGTTTGCCCAGCCAGGAACTGGGTCATGAAGCCCCACATAATCATCTGCACAGTCGGCCAATAGGCCAACTCGATGATCCGCGGCCACGAACTGCGCAGCACATAGGTATAGCGCAGCACCAGCGCCCAGATGCGACCACGCATGGTGTTGCTATGCGGCGCCCGCGCCCTCATTGCGCAGCTTCCTTTTCGGCGAAGCGGCCACGGTTGCGCGCGATGTCGAGGAACACCTCTTCCATCGTGTCGCGGCCGTATTTGTCGATCAGCTCCTGTGGCGAACCGCGCTCGACGATGCGACCGGTGCGCATCAGCAGCACGTAACTGCACAGCCGCTCGACCTCGACCATATTGTGCGAGGCCAGCAAGATCGAAGCGCCGGTCTCCTTCTGATAGTCGCGCAGCAAGCCACGCATCCAATCGGCGCTGTCGGGATCGAGCGATGCCGTCGGCTCATCAAGCAATAACACGTCGGGATGATTGACCAGCGCTTTGGCCAGTGCGACGCGCGTTTTTTGTCCCGCCGAAAGCTGGCCGACCGGCCGCTTCATCAGCGGCGTGAAGTCCATGCGCTCGGCCAGTTCGCGCACCCGACGCTTGACGTCGCGCACGCCGTAAAGCCGCGCATAGACCTCCAAATTCTGCTGCACCGTTAAACGATGCGGCAGATCGACATAGGGCGAGGAGAAATTCATGCGGCCCAGCACGCGATAGCGGTGCCGTGCAATGTCCTCGCCCAACACGGTGATGCGGCCCGAGGTTGGCAGCAGTAAGCTAAGCAGCATCGACAGGGTCGTGGTCTTGCCCGCGCCATTGCCGCCCAACAGCCCAACCACCGCGCCTTGCGGCACGTTAAAGGTCAGGTCATCGACCGCGACGATATCGCCGAAAACCTTGCTCAGGTTTTCGACTTCGATGGCATTGGCGGGACTGCTGCTCACGGCTTACCGATCACGGTTTGCCGATCAGGGACTCGATGCGATCCATCGAGCGCGACAGCCGCTCTGGCGCAGAGGCAAAGCACAGGCGCAGATAGCCCTCGCCCGCCGGCCCGAAAGCGATGCCCGGCGCCACGCCGACCTTAGCTTCGGTCACCAAGCGGCTGGCGAATGCCAGGCTGTCGGTCATGCCATCGACGGCGAAGAAGGCATAGAACGCCGCATCGGGCCGCGCCACGCGCACTTTGGGATTGGCGTTAAGGCGTTGAATGACGATGTCGCGGCCGGCGCGGCAGCGATCGACCATAGTCTTCAAGAATTCCTCGCCGTGCTCGATCGCGGCCAGCGCACCATATTGCAGGAACGCGGGCGAGCCCGAGATGTTGTATTGAATCACTTTGGCAATCACTTCGCCGAATTCGTGCGGCGAGGTCATCCAACCCAAACGCCAACCGGTCATTGCCCACGGCTTGGAGAAGCTTTGGATCACGATCAGCGGATCTTTCCGGCCGGCATGCTGCAAGAACGATGGCGCGGCATTGCGGTCATAGACCAGCCGCGCATAGACCTCGTCGGCAATCAGCCAGATGTTCTTGCGCCGGCAGAAATTCAGCAGCGCAGCCTGCTGATCGCTTTCCATCATCCAGCCGGTCGGATTGCTGGGCGAGTTGACGAAAATGGCCCGCGTGCGCTCATCGACTTGGGCAAACAATTTGTCGAGATCGAGTTGCCAGCCGCCATTGGGCTGCGGCGTCAGCGAAACTTGCCGCGCCTCGCCGCCCATCGCTTCGACCGAGGACACGATGTTGGGCCATACCGGGCTGACCAGCACCATGTTGTCGCCTGCATCGACGATGGTCTGGCACGCCAGGATGATCGCCTGCATGCCCGAGCCGGTCACCGTGATGCGATCGAGGTTGCAATCGATGCCGTAGAGATCGGACGTGTATTTGGCCAGCGCCGTGCGCAATTCGGGAATGCCGCGCTGCCAGGTGTAGAAAGTCTGGCCTGCCTTCAGTGCCGCGGTCGCCGCATCGTTGATGAATTGCGGCGTGGTCAGATCGCCTTCGCCAAACCACAGCGGGATGACATCGGGATTGCCTCGGCCCAACGCCGCGACGTCGCCGATCGGCGAGCTCGGGATCGAGGCGATGGTATCGCGGATCGGCGCCGGGTGGCGAAACTCGGGAGCGGCAGCCATGAAATATCCCCTAGATGATCGGCTTAACTGCCGCGATAGGTCGTGAAGGAATACGGCGAGACCAGCAGCGGCACGTGGTAAGGCGCGTCGTTGTCGGCGATGCCGAACGGCACCTCGACCACATCGAGAAACGGCGGGTCGGCCAGCGCCACGCCCTGGGCACGAAAATAATCGGCGACACGGAAGCGCAACACGTAGCGGCCCTTCTTCAAGTCGGTGCCTTCCAGCAGCGGCTGGTCGAACCGGCCATCCCGGTTGGTCTGCACGCGCTTGAGCGCACGGCCGGCCGCATCGAGCAGCTCGACCTGCATGCTCGCAGCCGGCTTGCCGCTCGCCGTATCCAACACATGGCTGGTCAAACGACCCACTCGGCCTCCACTTGGGCCCTCGCCCCTCAAAACGGCCCTGCTCTAGCACACCGCTGCTTTTATCAACAGGTGTTGATAAATTGGGCAATTCTTCACACCGAATTTGGCAAAGCCGCTGGTTAATATGCACGCCAGCGTTATCCGGTTTGGCCGGAGTTTTGCTTCACCAAAGACAGTCCGGCCATCAAGGCCGGCGCTCACAAAAGGGGATATCATGCTTCGCACCGTTCGTGCCTTGCTTGGCGCGCTTATCGTGGTTGCCGCCGGCGCATTGGCCGCCCAGCCGGCCGCGGCCCAGACCAAGATCAAATTCACCTTGGATTGGGTGTTCCAGGGCCCGACCTCGCCGTTCTTGGTGGCGCTCGAGAAGGGCTACTACAAAGCCGAAGGCCTCGACGTCACCATGGATTCCGGTCAGGGCTCGGCCGGCGCGGTGCAACGCGTCGCCACCGGCGCCTACGACATGGGCTTTGCCGACATCAACGCGCTGGTCGAATACAACGTCGCCAACCCCGACAAGGCAATTAAGGCCGTGATGATGGCCTACGACTTCCCGCCGTTCGGCGTCTATGCGCTGAAGAAGAGCGGCATCAGGACGCCGAAGGACCTCGAGGGCAAGAAGCTGGGCGCGCCGGTGTTCGACGCCTCGTTCAAGCTGTTCCCCGCTTTTGCCGCCATCACCAAGGTCGACAACAGCAAAGTGACCAAGGTCAATTTGACGCCGCAGTTGCGCGAGATCAGTCTGATCAAGGGCGACGTCGATTTCATCTCCGGCCATTACTTCTCGTCGATGATCGACCTCAAGGCCAAGGGCGCCGCGGAAGGCGACATCGTGGTGATGCGCTATTCCGATTTCGGCCTCGATTTCTACGGCAATTCGGTGATCGCGTCGCCCGAGATGCTGAAGAACCCGGCCGCCATCAAGGGCTTCGTGCGCGCCACGATCAAGGCATGGCGCGAAGTGATCGCCGATCCAAAGATGGGCGTGGCCATTGCCAAGAAGCGCGACCCGCTGATCGACGAAGCGATCGAACTGGAGCGGCTCAACATGTCGCTGCGCGACAACGTGGTGACGCCCTACGTCAAGGCCCACGGCATGGGCGGTGTCGATCCGGCGCGGCTCGACCGTTCGCTGGCCCAGCTTGCCCAAGCGCTGGGCCTGAAGGTCGTGCCCAAAGGCAGCGATGTGTTTACGCCTGAATTCCTGCCGTCCAAGGCGGATATGATGGTGACCAAGTAAGTCTTGCTAGCGCAATAAACCCAACGGGCGACTGGTTCAGTCGCCCGTTTTTTTGAGCGGGCGTGATAAAAGTGACTACGGATTTGGACGCAAATTTCGTCGATCTGCGCAATTGCAGCTTGGCTTACGACACGGCCGACCAGCCCGTGCTGGCGCTGGCCGAAGCCAATATCAGCATCCGCAAGGGCGAATTCGTTGCCGTGGTCGGCCCTAGCGGCTGCGGCAAGTCCACCTTGATGAAACTGGTCACTGGCCTGATGCCGCCGACCACCGGCGAGGTGTGGGTGCGTGGCGAGAAAGTCACCACACCGATCAAAGGCGTCGGTATGGCGTTCCAGAATTCGACCCTAATGCCGTGGCGCACGACCTTGCAGAACATCATGCTGCCGCTGGAACTCGCCGGACGTCGGCCCGACGCCGAGTTCTTGCAGGCCATCGTGACCTCGCTCGGGCTGACCGAG
>JBBSNV010000140.1:0-6046 GCA_038260375.1 Reyranellales bacterium | reverse complement strand
GCAGCAATCCGGCGGCGCTGGAGAAGAAAGACGAATCGGCGCTGTTGATTGCCGTGGCGCCGCATCTGGAAGATTTCCTGGCCGATCTGTTCGGCGTGACGGCCGAAGCCACCGCGTTGCGGGTGCGCCATCAAGTGTTGGCGCCGCTCTATGACTGCAAACGATTGTTCGTACAGCGTCAGGCGGCCAAGGCGATCAAGCCCAACGAGGCGGCGGGCATCGACGGCGATGCGCTGTTGGCTGAGTTGGAAATGGCGCCGCCGAAGGGTGGTGACGGCGACGATCTCGATGCGTGGGAGTTGGCGTTTGCCCAACACTGGGCGCAGTGGATGCTCGATGAGGCAGGCAGCGCCGAGCGTTTGGCCAAGGCGTTGCGCTATGCCGGTTGGGCGCTGCACGCCCCGGCCGGCCGCGCGCGCCATCGCATGGGCATCCTGTTCAAGACGCCGCACAAGCTCGACTTCAATCGGCTGGTGCCGGTCGAGACGGAGATGGTGCATGGCATCACGCAGCTCAAGCTGCCGCGCAGCCTGTGGCGGCACCGCGAAGGTTTTGCGCTGACCGATGCCGGCTTCGACCTGACGCGGGCGCTGGATCAGGCGCAGTACTGCATCTATTGCCACAACCAGGGCAAGGATTCCTGCTCGCGTGGCCTGACCGACCGCAAGGCGGGTGGCTTTGCCAAGAGCACGTTCGGCGTGCCGCTGGCCGGCTGCCCGTTGGAGCAAAAAATCTCCGAGATGAATTTGGTCAAGGCCGACGGCTATTCGTTGGGCGCCTTGGCCATCGTCGCCGTGGACAATCCGCTCTGCGCCGCGACCGGCCATCGCATCTGCAACGACTGCATGAAGGCGTGCATTTATCAAAAGCAGGAGCCGGTCGACATCCCGCAGGTCGAGACCCGCACCTTGAAAGACGTGTTGGGCCTGCCTTGGGGCTTCGAGATCTACTCGCTGCTGACGCGCTGGAATCCGTTGCACCTGGCCCGGCCGTTGCCGATCGCCGAGACCGGCCGCACCGTGCTGGTGGTGGGTTTGGGGCCGGCCGGTTTCAACCTTTCGCATCATTTGATGAACGACGGCCATCATGTGGTGGCGATCGATGGCTTGAAGATAGAGCCGCTCACACCGTCGCTATCTGGTGTCGACGCCATCGGCCAGCGCGTCGAGTTTGCGCCGGTGCGCTCGATGGACGACATCGCCGAGGATTTGGGCGAACGCACCATGGCGGGGTTCGGCGGCGTGGCCGAATACGGCATCACCGTGCGCTGGGACAAGAATTTCCTGAAGATCGTGCGCCTGTTGTTGGAACGGCGCGCGCAATTCGCCATGACTGGCGGCGTGCGCTTCGGCGGCACGGTGACGATCGAGCGTGCGTTCGAGATGGGCTTCGACCATATCGCGTTGTGCGCCGGCGCCGGCCGGCCGACTTATGTGACCATGCCTAACGGCCTGGCGCGCGGCGTGCGCCAGGCCTCGGACTTCCTGATGGCGCTGCAGCTTACAGGTGCCGCAAAAAAGAATTCGCTGGCCAATCTGCAACTGCGTTTGCCGGTGGTGGTAATCGGCGGCGGCCTCACTGCGATCGATACCGCCACCGAGTCCTTGGCCTATTACATCGTGCAGGTCGAGAAGTTCCTGTCGCGCTATGAAGTCCTGGCGCAGGAAAAAGGCGAAGCAGCTTCGCGCGCCGGTTGGAGCGAAGAAGAGCGCGAAGTGGCGGAAGAGTTCATCACCCATGCCCACGCCATTCGTGCCGAGCGCGATGCAGCCGCCCGCGAGCGCCGTTTGCCCAAACTGGCCGATCTGATCAATTCCTGGGGCGGCGTCACGGTGGCCTATCGCCGGCGTTTAATCGATGCGCCGTCTTACACCTTGAACCACGAGGAAGTGCACAAGGCGCTGGAAGAAGGCATCCGGTTTGCCGAGAGCGTCACGCCGCTTGAGGTCGAGATCGATCGCTTCGGCCATGCCGCGGCGTTGAAAGTGTCGGTGCGCGAAGGCGAAACTACGCATGAGCAGGTTTTGCCGGCGCGTGCGATCCTGGTGGCGGCCGGCACCCAGCCCAACACTGTGCTGGGCCGCGAAGATCCCGATCACGTCGAACTCGACGGCAAATACTTCCAGGCCTTCGACGAGGATGGCGCCAAGGCCACGCCCGAGCGCAGTGCCAAACCGCAACAGGTGCGGGTGCTGATGCATATCGCGCCGGATGGGCGGGCTGTGTCGTTCTTCGGCGATCTCCATCCCTCGTTTGCCGGCAATGTCGTGAAGGCGATGGGTGGCGCCAAGCAGGGCTATCCGGTGGTGTCGCGCATGCTGAGCCGGCTGCCGGCATCATCGGTCGCGCCGCGCCAATTGCTGGCGCAAGTGACCGACCAGTGGCGCGCGCGGGTGCATGCGGTCAATCGCCTGACGCCGACTATCGTCGAGGTGGTGGTGCGCGCGCCGGCCGCGGCGCAGGCCTTCGAGCCGGGACAGTTCTATCGCCTGCAGAACTTCGAGACGCTGTCGAAGCAGTCGATGGGCACTAGCTTAACGATGGAAGGCCTGGCCTTGACCGGGGCGTGGGTCGATCGCGAACAAGGCCTGCTCTCGACCATCGTGCTGGAGATGGGCGGCTCGTCGGATTTATGCGCACTGCTTCAACCAGGCGAGCCGGTGATCCTGATGGGTCCGACCGGCACGCCGACCGACATCCCGAGGGCTGAGACCGTGGCGTTGGTCGGCGGTGGCCTGGGCAATGCGGTGCTGTTCTCGATCGGCCAGGCGTTGCGCGCCGCCGGCAACAAGGTGCTGTATTTCGCCGGCTACAAGAAGATCATCGACCGCTACAAGGTCGAGGAGATCGAGCGCGCGGCAGACGTTGTCGTGTGGTGCTGCGACGAAGCGCCGGGCTTTGCGCCCAGCCGGCCGAGCGACAAGGCCGTGACGGCCAATATCGTCGAAGCGATGCGCCTCTACGCGGCCGGCGAGTTGGGTGAACAGCCGATTCCGTTCGTCGAGGTCGATCGCATCATGGCGATCGGCTCGGACGGCATGATGAATGCGGTGGCGAAAGCGCGGCACGCAGGGCTCAAGCCGTTTCTCAAGCCGCAGCACGTGGCGATCGGCTCGATCAATTCGCCGATGCAGTGCATGATGAAGGAAATCTGCGCGCAATGCCTGCAGCGCCATGTCGATCCGCTGACCGGCGCCGAGACCATCGTGTTCTCCTGCTTCAACCAGGACCAGCCGCTCGATCAGGTGGATTTTGCCGGATTGCGCCAGCGCCTGACGCAAAACGGCGCGCAGGAGAAGCTGTCGGCCCAATGGATCGATCGCGCGCTGCGGCAGAGCGGGCTGCGCTGAGTGCTCCCGCTATGCGTGGTCGGCAGCACAGCGATTGTTTGCCGGCATAGCGTTAGGACGTTGGGTCTGACAGAGTTGGCGCTCCAGCAAACGAGGACCGCCATGAGCAAAGACCGTCCCGCCGCCATCCCCACCGTGCAACTCGAGAACGATCGGGTGAAGGTTACCGAATGGCGCTTTCCGCCCGGCGCCCACACCGGCTGGCACCGCCACGGCATGGATTACGTGGTGGTGCCGATCACCACCGGTGCTTTGCAGATTTTCGACGGCAAGCAGATTCATGCCGCCGATTTGCATGGCGGCGTGTCTTATACGCGCCAAGTCGGCGTCGAGCACGACGTTATCAACGACAACGATTTCGAGTTCGTCTTTGTCGAGATCGAGTTGAAGCCGACAGCCGGCTAGCTTGACGACCAGGCCGGGAAAGTCGGCGCGCCCGGTTCGTTGGCGATGGCGAAGGCGCCGATCGTGAACGAGATCATGTGATAGAAGCCGCACAGCGCCACCAGCTCGACCAGCTGCGCCGATGTGAAGGTTGCGGCGAGTTCGCCATAGAGGGCGTCATCAACCCGCGACGACGCGTGCAGCGCATCGGCCAGGCGCAGGATCAGGCTTTCCTCTTTCGTCCATAGCGGATCGCCGGCGTCGGTTTTGACCGTGGCTGCGACATGGGCGGCATCGAGCCCGGCGGGTTTGGCAAAGATCTGCACATGGACGCCCCATTCGTATTCGGCGCCGCACAGCGCGCAACTGCGCAAGATGGCGATCTCGCGTTGGCGCAATGTCAGGCTGCCGCGATCGAGCAGGCCACCCATCCGCACCCGGTCCAGCACGCGCGGGTTATGCGCGATGGTGCGAAACAGCGCCAAGGGCTCGGCCATGCCGAAGGTCATTTGCTTCAACACGGTAGCGGCCTCTTCGGGATAGGGCGGTTGCAACAGATCGAGGCGGTTGGACATGACTTGCTCTCCTGCTATCATTTTAATAGCGTAACGCTACGAAAAACGTAGCGCAAGAAGAAATAGCGCAAGGAGTTTTATGGCGACACCCTTACCCGGCCGCAAAGTACGCGGCTCGACCACCGGCCGGCCAATCATGGCGGCGCTCGACCTGTTGGGGCGGCGCTGGTTGTTGCGCATCGTATGGGAATTGCGCGGCGAGTCCTTGACCTTCCGCGCCTTGGCCGAACGCTGCGGTGGGGTTTCGCCCACGGTGCTGAACACGCGCCTGGCCGAGCTGCGCGACGCCGGCTTGATCGATGCGAATTCGGGTTATGGGTTGACGCCGCGCGGCAAGGCTTTGATCGCGGCGCTGATGCCATTAACTTTATGGGCCGAAGATTGGGCGACGAAGGCGAAGCGATCATGAGTGCGCGTCATTATCCGATTTCGGTCAAAGGCGTGATGACGATCGATGGGCGCATCCCGCTGTTGTTGAACGAGCGGCAGGAATGGGAATTGCCGGGCGGCCGGCTCGAGCCCGACGAGCAGCCGGAACAAACCTTGGTGCGCGAGATTGCCGAGGAACTCGGCATCGACATCGCTTGCGGGCCGATCCTGGATTCCTGGCTCTACGACGTCGCCGGTCAAGGCCAGGTGTTCATCGTCACCTATGCCTGCGGTTTGGTGCGCCCCGGCATGCCGCGCGTTTCGGACGAGCACAAGGAGTTGCGCCTGTTCGCGCCGCGCTTTATCGAGACCCTACCCATGCCGGCGGGCTATTTGGCTTCGATCCGCCGTTTCTTGGCTCTGGGGTAGAGTGGATTCCGATTCCTGCCGGCATTCTCAATCTGCAGGATCGACGCAAACTGCATATCGACGAGACATTGCCTGAACTGCGATCTGATGATCGAGCGGGTTTCGCGTGGCATTGGTTGGCTATCGGTATGTGCGAGAAGGCGACTGATAAAGCGTCGCGCGAGATTCTGAGCGGGACTCTGGCCGAAACGGGAACGCATCGAATTCCTCGAGACTCAGCTCATGCCGATTGAAGATGTCGCCCGACAAAATTATTTGCAGCCGTAATGGGAGAGATAGAGCCTTAAAGTCAATGACTTAGGCGTCCCCTATCGATTTGCCGCATTCGCGTTCGCCCACCGTAAGCTGACTGTCAGCACCTTGGCCTAGCCTTATCGCTATGGCCGATATCGTCATCATCAACCCGCGCTTTGAGCCCAGCTTCTGGGGCATGGAGCATGCCCTTGATCTATTCGGTGTGAAATCGAGCCTGCCGGTGGCGTCGCTGCCGTTATTGGCCGCGCTGACGCCGGCTGGCCACACCGTCACCTTGATCGACGAGAATGTCGAGGAGATCGATTGGGAGCGTTGCGCCAAGGCCGATATCGTCGGCCTGACCGGCATGATCGTGCAGCGCTTTCGCATGCGAGAAATCTTGAGCGAGTTGAAATCGCGCGGTTGCTTCGTCGTGGTCGGCGGGCCGTGGGTGACGGTGAAAGAAGATTATTTCGGCAATCTGGCCGACGTGATCTTCATCGGCGAAGCGGAGACCACCTGGCCACAGTTTCTCGAGGAATGGGCGGCAGGCAAACACATCCAGCGTTACGAGCAGGCCGAGCGTACCGACATGTCGACCGTGCCAGCGCCGCGCTTCGACCTGCTGAAAATGAATGAATATTCGTTGGCCAGCGTGCAGTTCTCGCGCGGCTGTCCGTTCACTTGCGAATTCTGCGACATCAT
>JBBSNV010000139.1:0-6058 GCA_038260375.1 Reyranellales bacterium | reverse complement strand
GCCGGCTGGCGTCAGCGCCACGGCACGCGGATCGGGCACCACGCTGCCGTCGCTTTGCAGATAGACCACCTCGGCGTGGCGTAGCAGATGGATTCGGCGGCGGAAACTGCCGTCGATCGGATTGGGCGAAGGGTCGCTGGGATCGAACGGATCGGGCGAATAATAGGGGCTATCGTTCGGGCCGGGCGGTAATTTCATGGTCGTTGTGCTTGTTTCAGTGGACGGCGGCAAAAATGCCTGTCGCCAGTGGCGGGTTTAGCTTGGCACAATAACGGATAGCAAGCGGAAACGGCTCAGGGCGGGTGGGATGCGGCTCAGTTACATGGTGATCGACGACTTCTACGGCAATCCGCTTGAAGTGCGCGACCAGGCTCTGAAGCTGACCTATCCGGTGTCGCCGCCGGGCACCGCGGCACCGGGCCGCACCTCGAACGAGAAGTTGCTGTGGCCCAACAGCGATCAGATGTTCTCGCGCATCCTGGGCGAGCCGTTGCGTGCCAAGAGCGGTTTCGCGCATGGCCAATTTCGCATTTCAAAGGCTCACGATTCGCGCGGCGCTGACATTCATATCGACATGGGCGTGGTTTGGGCCGGTGTGTTGTACCTAACCTTGCCGGAACACTGCCAGGGCGGCACGGAGTTCTTCCGTCACAAGCGCTACCAGACCGATGGCGCGCCGCTGACCGACGAGGATCTCAAGGCCTATGGCGATCTCGGCAGCAAGCGCGACGACGTGGTGCGCCAGCTAATCGATGTCGAGGGCACCAAGCGCGAGAACTGGGATCTGTCGATGATGATTCCCATGCGCTTCAACCGGCTGATCCTGTTCCGCTCCTATCTGTGGCATACCGCCGGTCTGTCGTTCGGCGGCAGTCCAGAGAATTCCCGGCTGGTGCAGCTGTTCTTCTGGGAAGCGGCCACTCCGCCGACGCAGCGCTGAAAAAACAACATGACCGTGCAGCCTCAAGCGTTGGAACAACGCCGCAAATCCCTGCTGGCTGGCGGCAGCTTGTTTCTCACCGTGCTGTTTTGGGGCTCGATGGTGCCGCTGACCGCGGTGCTGTTGCGCACTTTCGATCCCTATTTGCTGGCGGTGTCTCGCTACGTCATCGGCCTGCCGTTCTTGTGGTTGTTGGTCGTATTGTGGCGCGAGCCGGGCGATTGGCGTTTGGCGCGGCCGGGTCGAGTATTGTCTTTGGGCGCCGCGATGGCAGCCTTCTCAGTGCTCTACACCGTCGGCATCCAATTCTCCCATCCCGTCACGGCCTCGGTGATCCTGACCTGCGGCCCGATCGTGGCCAGCATCATGGCCAAGGTGTTGTATCGCACGCCGCTCGATCGCGCGCTGCTGGTGGCGTTGCCGGTGACGGTGGGCGGCGCGATCGTCGTTGCCGTGGGCGCGCCCGGCCGTAGCATCGATCAAGCCGGTTTCGGCGGCGGCGAGATATTGCTGGTGATCGCGCAGGTGTGCTGGAATTGGTACTCGATGAAGGCGCAGCAATGGCTGTCCGGAATGGGCCAGCTGCGCATGAGCGCGGTGACCACCAGCGTCGCCAGCCTGTGGCTGATCTTGCTCTATGTCGTGCTGCGGGCTGGTGGCTGGGCGGTGGCGCCGCCCACCGATCCCTCGACCGAAAGCCTGTTGCTGTTGGCATGGATCGGCTTCAGCGGCGTGGCCTTGTCGATCGTGCTGTGGAACACCGCGGTCAGCTTGATCGGCGTGCCGCTATCGTCGATCTATATGAACCTGCAACCCGTTATTGCCGCGATCACCGCTGCCGTGTTGGGCAGCCCGCCCACGATCATGCAGGTGATCGGCGGCTGCGTCGTGGTGGCGGGCGTGCTCTACGTGCAGCTATCGAAGATGCGCGCCGGAGCGGCGCGTGGTTAACGCGCCCCCGACACGCGGACGCTTGGTTGCCGCTTTTGCCGGCCTCTCCCTCACGGCGGTAATCTGGGGCTCGGCGGTGCCGGTCAATATCGTGATCTTGCGCGAGATCGATCCGTTCGTGCTGACGGCGTTTCGTATGGTGATCTCGATCTTCATTCTGGGCGGGCTGGTGCTGTGGCGCGAACGCGGGCCGCTGTTTCCGCCCGGCCTGACCATGTCGCACTTCCTGCTGCTCGGCTTGTTCATGGCCGGCTTCAACGTACTCTACGTGCTGGGCGTGCTGTGGTCCGATCCGATCGTCGTGTCGGCCATCACCATCACCATGCCGTTGGTCGGCAGTGCCACGGCCAAAGCATTGCTGGGCACACCGCTGGGTCGCGGCTTCATGGTTGGCTTGGTGCTGTCGATTCTGGGCGGTCTACTGGTGGTGCACGGACGGCCGAGTTTCAGTTTCCAAGCGCTGGGGTTGCGCGGCGGCGAGCCGCTGATGCTTTTGGCGATGGTTTGTTGGAACGTCTATTCGGTCAAGGCGCAGAGCTGGTTGGCCGGTGTTGGCCAATTGCGCTTGACCCTGATCAGTTCGATTTCGACCGGGCTATGGCTGGCGGTGGTTTGCGTAGCAATGCTGGGCATCGGCTTGGCGCATTGGCCAATGGCCTGGCCCAGCGTCACCAACATGTCCCTGGTGGTATATCTGGCGCTGTTTAGTGCGGCGATCGGCAATCTGCTGTGGAATTCCGGCGTCAGCGTGGTGGGCGTGCCGGTGGCTTCGCTTTACATCAATCTTTCCGCCGTGTTCACGGTGCTGATGGTGATGGCGCTGGGCATTTATCCCAGCTTCGAGCAAATCCTGGGCGGCTTGGTGGTGGTGGCCGGCGTGGTCTATGTGCAGGTCGTCAAGCTGCGTGCTGCCAAGCCGGCTTTGGGTTAGCTTGCCAGCATCGCGTGGCAAAAATACAATCGCGATCAACGATGGGGACGGCGAGAGCATCATGAAGGGCGTCATTCTGGCCGGCGGCAAAGGCACCAGGCTTTATCCGCTGACCAAGGCTACCAACAAGCATCTGCTGCCGGTCGGCCGCGAGCCGATGATCTTCCATCCCATCCGCCAGATGGTGGCGTCCGGCATTGTCGACATCCTGGTCGTCACCAGCAAAGAGCATATGGGCGAGGTGGTGAACTGCCTGGGTAGCGGCGCCGACTTCAACTGCAGCTTGACTTACAAGGTGCAGGAAGCCGCCGCCGGCATCGCCGATGCTTTGGCGCTAGCCGAAGGCTTTGCCCGCGGCGAGCGCATCTGCGTCATCCTGGGCGACAATATTTTCCAGCAATCGATCCAGCCGCATGTCGTCGCCTTCGGCAAACAAGAAAAAGGCGCCCGGGTGATCCTGAAGAAAGTGGCCGACCCGGAACGCTATGGCGTCGCGGCCTTGGATGAAACGCATATTCTGGAAATCGAAGAAAAGCCCAGCGCGCCCAAATCTCCGTTCGCCGTGGTTGGGCTTTATTTCTACGACGAGCAAGTGTTCGATTTTATCCGCACCATCAAGCCATCGGCGCGCGGCGAGTACGAGATCACCGCAGTCAACAACGTCTATATCGCCCAGCGCCAGCTGCAGTTCGATATCTACGACGGGCAGTGGACCGATGCCGGCACCTTCGAATCGCTGATCGAGGCCAACCGGCTGCTGTCGGACGTGAAGAATGCCATCGAGTGAAGCCGTGCGGACAGCCGTGCCGAGTATGGCCGGTTGTCGTTTCATCGACCTGCCCAAGATCGCCGATAGCCGCGGTGCCTTAAGCTTCGCCGAAAGCGGCAATCACGTGCCGTTCGATATTGCCCGCGTTTTCTACATGTACGACCTGCCGCCGGGCTCAAAGCGCGGTGCGCACGCCCATTACGCAGCCTCCGTGCTGATCTTCATGCTGGCCGGCAGTTGCGATGCGATTTTGGACGATCGCCGAAGGCGGGAAAGCGTACGCCTGGAGCAGCCCAATCGCGGTCTGCTGGTCGGTCCGCGCATCTGGCACGAATTGGAGAATTTCGCGGCCCATTCGGTCTGCCTGGTGCTGACCTCGCACCGCTACGACGAGGCCGATTATATGAGGGATTATCAGGCTTTCCGGCGTGAAGTGTTGTAAGATAGCGGCGGTATGAATATCCCCTTTCTCGACCTGAAACCGGCTTACGCCGAGCTGGCCGACCAGCTCGATGCCGCCTGCCGGCGTGTCATGGCCTCGGGCTGGTTCGTGCTCGGGCCCGAAGTCGAGGCATTCGAGGTTGAGTTCGCGGCCTATTGCGGCACGCGCCATTGCGTCGGTGTCGGCAATGGGCTTGAAGCGATGGAATTGGTGTTGCGCGCCTGGGGGGTCGGGCCGGGCGATGAAGTCATCGTGCCGTCCAATACTTACATAGCCACGTGGCTGGCGGTCAGCGCGGTCGGCGCCAAGCCCGTGCCGGTCGAACCCGATCCGCGCACGCATAATATCGACCCTGACTTGATCGAGGCGGCGATCACCGCGCGCACCAAGGCGATCTTGCCGGTGCATCTCTATGGTCAGCCCACCGACATGGACCCGATCATGGCCATCGCCGCGCGGCGCAACGTGTTGGTGCTGGAAGACGTGGCCCAAGCTCAAGGCGCGCGTTACAAGGGGCGGGTGACCGGATCGCTGGCCCATGCCGGCGCGTTCAGTTTTTTCCCGACCAAGAATCTCGGTGCGCTCGGCGATGCCGGCGCCGTGACCACCGACAATGCCGCCTTGGCCGATCGGTTACGCGTGCTGCGCAATTACGGTTCGCGGCAAAAATACGTCAATCTGGAAAAGGGCGTGAACTCGCGCCTCGATGAGTTGCAGGCGGCGCTGCTGCGCGTGAAGCTGCCGCATCTGGATGCCTGGAACCAGCGACGCAAGGCGCTGGCGGCGCGTTATCATGCGGCGTTGGCCGATCTGCCGGGATTGGATTTGCCGCATGTGCCGCAATGGGCCGATCCGGCATGGCATCTTTTCGTGGTCACGACCGATCGCCGCGATACGTTGGTTAAGGCTTTGGATGCGGCGAGGATCGGCTGGCTGATTCATTATCCCATCCCACCGCATCTCCAGGCTGCCTATGCCGAATTGAGACTGGCCAAAGGCAGTTTGCCGATCGCCGAAGACTTGGCGGAAACCGTGCTGTCTTTGCCGTTGGGGCCGCATATGGATGCAGCGGCGGCCGATCAAGTTGCCGCTGCCGTGACGCGTGTGTACAGCCACGCTGCCAAGGTCTGCGCGAGATGATCCACCCCACCGCCGTGGTCGACACCGAAAAGCTGGGACGTAACGTGTCGATCGGTGCGTTCGCTGTCATCGCTGCGGGCGTCGAATTGGGCGACAACGCCATCGTGCATCCGCATGTTGTGATCAATGGCGGCGTTACCATCGGCGCCGGTGTCGAAATCTATCCCGGCGCCTATCTCGGCAAGGAGCCGCGCGCTACGGCGGCGATTTCGCGTGCGCCGCAATTCAAGCGCAGCACCTCGATCGGCAAGAATTGCTCGATCGGCCCACACGCCGTTATCTATTTCGACGTCGAGATTGGCGAAGATAGCTTGATCGGCGATGCTGCATCGATCCGCGAGCAATCCCGCATCGGCGCCAGCTGCATCATCGGCCGGCATGTTACGGTGAATTACCAATGCATCATCGGCGACGGCACCAAGATCATGGACCATAGCTGGATTGCGGGTAACGTCGCGATCGGCAAGGGCTGCTTCATTTCTGGCGGTGTACTGACCAGCAACGATAACGCCATGGGACGCACCGGCTTTAACGATGCGCAGATGCTGGGGCCGCGCATCGACGACGGCGCCATGATCGGCATCGGCGCGGTGCTGCTGCCGGGCGTGCATATCGGCGCGGGTGCGGTCGTGGCGGCGGGAGCGGTCGTTACCAAAGATGTGCCGGCCAATGCCAAGGTTATGGGCGCGGCGGCACGCGCTCGGCCTTGACGCCCTAGTCGGTAACCAAGGTTCATGCGAAATCTACTCAAGGCCATGCTGACGACTGGCGGCGCCTCAGTCGTCGGACAAATCCTCAGTTTGATCGTCAACAAGATCCTGGCTCATTTCGTCGGTGCGACGGGTATAGGCTTTTACAGCCTATGTCGGCAGGTGCATGAATCGG
>JBBSNV010000138.1:0-6076 GCA_038260375.1 Reyranellales bacterium | reverse complement strand
GAACGCCGCATAGACCCGCCGCGGCCCGCCCCAGATGCCGATGATCAGAAACATCGGGATCAGCACGCCTTCGAAGAAGATGTAGAACAGCACGAAGTCGAGCGCGCAGAACATGCCGACCATCAAGGTTTCCAGCACTAGGAACGCGATCATGTATTCCTTGACGCGGGCCTCGATCGACTTCCACGACGCCAGGATGCAGATCGGCGTCAGGAAGGTGGACAGCAGGACGAAGAAGACGGAGATGCCGTCCACGCCCATGCGGTAGGAAATCTTGAAGGCCGGAATCCAATCGGTGCGCTCGACGAACTGGAATTCCGCCGACTTGACGTCGAAATTGACCCACAGCAGCAGCGACAGCACGAAGGTCAGCAGCGACACCCACAACGCGGCCCAGCGCGCGTTCCGCGCCACATGCACGGGATTGCCATTGAGGAAGAAGATGATCGCCGCGCCCACCAGCGGCAGGAAGGTGACCAGGGAAAGGATCGGCCATGAACTCATGGTTTTACTTCCCCGCCGTCGTCACAAGGTAGAGCGACACCAGCGCCACCACACCGATCAGCATCACAAAGGCATAGTGATAGATATAGCCGCTCTGCAGCCGGCTGGCGCCGCGCGCGATGCGGCGCGAGACACCCGCGAGGCCGTCTGGCCCTAGCCCGTCGATGATGCCGACATCGCCCTTCTTCCAGAAGCCACGCCCCAAGGCAAAAGCCGGGCGCACGAAGACGGCGTCGTACAGCTCGTCGAAATACCACTTGTTGTAGAAGAACAAATAGATCGGCCGGAACATCTGCGCCGCGCGCGCCGGCAGGCCGGGCTGGGCGATGTAGAACAGATAGGCCAGCGCGATGCCGGCAATGCCGACCACCAGCGGTGCCAAGCCCACCCACGACGGCGCATCATGGGCATGATGCAGCGCCGGATGCGTCGGCAAGATTTTGATCGATTCGCGCCAGAACGCTTCCATGTCGTGGCCGACGAACCAGTCGTAAGCGACGATGCCGCTGAACGTGGCGCCGATGCCCAGCACGACCAGCGCGATCATCATCGAAGGCGGCGATTCGTGGGCATGGTCCAGCACGTGACGGTCGGGCCCGCGATAGCGACCGTGGAAGGTCAGGAACAGCAGGCGCCAGGAATAGAACCCGGTCATGAAGGCTGCGGCAATGCCGAGCCAGAAGGCGAACATCCCTACCCCACTATGCGCGGCGTAAGCAGATTCCAAAATCATGTCCTTGGAATAGAAACCGGCAAAGCCGAACAATCCGGGAATGCCGATACCGGCCAAGGCCAACGAGCCTACCCACATCAAAGTGAAGGTGTAAGGAATTTTGCGCCACACACCGCCCATCTTGCGCATGTCCTGCTCGCCCGACAGGGCGTGGATCACCGAGCCAGCGCCCAAGAACAGCAGCGCCTTGAAGAAAGCGTGGGTGGTGAGATGGAACATCGAAGCGGGATAGGCCGATACGCCGGCGGCAAAGAACATGTAGCCCAGCTGCGAGCAGGTCGAATAAGCAATAACCCGTTTGATATCGAATTGCGTCAGGCCGACGGTCGCCGCGAAGAACGCGGTCAAGCCGCCAACCACTGTCACGACGTCGAGCGCAAACGGCGCGTATTCGAAGATCGGCGACAAGCGGCAGACCATGAACACGCCGGCCGTCACCATGGTGGCGGCGTGGATCAAGGCGGAAACCGGCGTCGGGCCTTCCATGGCGTCTGGCAGCCAGGTGTGCAGGCCCAACTGCGCCGACTTGCCCATGGCGCCGACGAACAGCAGCAAGCAGGCGCAGGTCAGCGCATCCAGATGCATACCGAGGAAATCGATGGTCAGGCCGGCCTTGCTGGGGGCGGCCTTGAACACTTCGTCGAAGCCCACCGTGCCGAAGATGACGAAGATGGCGAAGATGCCCAGCGCGAAGCCGAAATCGCCCACCCGGTTGACCACGAAAGCCTTGATCGCCGCGGCATTGGCCGAGGGCTTGTCGTACCAGAAGCCGATCAACAGATAGGACGCCAGGCCCACGCCTTCCCAGCCGAAGAACAGCTGCACGAAATTGTCGGCCGTCACCAGCATCAGCATGAAGAAGGTGAACAGGCTCAAATACGCCATGAAGCGCGGGATCGAATGGTCGTGGCTCATATAGCCTATCGAATAAACATGGACCATCGACGACACGCCGCTGACCACGATCAGCATCACCGCGGTCATGGTGTCGTAGCGCAGCGCCCAATTGACCTCGAGCTTGCCGGAGAAGATCCACGAGGCGATCGGCACCGTGCCGGTGCTGCCGTTGAAGCCGACTTGTGTGAAGACGTAGATCGACAGCGCTGCTGCCGCCAGCAACGCGGCGCAAGTCACCACCTGCGAAGCGCGGTCGCCGATGATCCTGCCGAACAGGCCGGCAATGGCGGCCGCCGCCAGCGGCAGGAAGACGATGAGTGTGATAGCCAGAGACATTGTTACGCCTATTCCCCCAACGCGGCCTTTAGCCCTTCATCAGATTGATGTCTTCCACCGCGATGGTTCCGCGGTTGCGGAAATACACCACCAGGATGGCCAGGCCGATCGCGGCTTCCGCCGCGGCCACGGTCAACACGATCAGCGCGAACACCTGGCCGACCAGGTCGTTCAAGCGCATCGAAAACGCCACCAGATTGACGTTCACCGCCAGCAGCATCAGCTCGACCGACATCAAGATGACGATGACGTTCTTGCGGTTGAGGAAGATGCCGAAGATGCCCAGGGTGAACAGGATGGCGGCAACGGTCAGGTAATGCGTCAGGCCGATCTCGAGCATTTAGATGCCTCCCCGCGTCGGCACTTTGACGATGGAAATCACGTCCTCATGCTTACGGCCGATTTGATCGGCGATCGATTGCTTGCGCACGTCGATGCGGCTGCGCAGGGTCAACACGATGGCGCCGATCATGGCCACCAGCAGCACTAGGCCGGCGCCTTGGAACAGATAGATGTACTTGGTGTAGATCAGCTGGCCCAAGGCGCGGGTGTTGTTGACCGCCTCAGGCGACGGCGTCTTGGCGGCCAGCACTTGGCCAGCATCGGGCGATACCGCCCACACGCCGATGATCAGCACCAGCTCGACCAGCAAAACCAACCCGATCAAGCCGCCGATCGGCAGATAACGGGTGAAGCCCTTGCGCAGTTCGGCCACATCGATGTTGAGCATCATGACGACGAACAAGAACAGCACCGCCACCGCGCCGACATAGACCACGACCAGGATCATGGCCAGGAATTCGGCGCCCATCAGCAGGAACAAGCCGGCGGCGTTGAAGAATGCCAGGATCAGATACAGCACCGAGTACACCGGATTGCGCGACGCAATCACCATGGTGGCCGAAGCCAGGGTGATGGCGGCAAAGACGTAAAACGCCAGGGCTTGAATGACCATGTTGGTTCTCGTTGCTCCCGACTTCAGCGATACGGCGCGTCGGCCGCCAGATTGGCGGCGATCTCGGATTCCCAGCGCTCGCCATTGGCCAGCAACTTGTCCTTGTTGTAGAGCAGCTCTTCGCGGGTCTCGGTGGCGAACTCGAAATTCGGCCCTTCGACGATGGCATCGACTGGGCAAGCTTCCTGACAGAAGCCGCAATAGATGCATTTGGTCATGTCGATGTCGTAGCGCGTGGTGCGGCGGGAGCCGTCGTCGCGCGGCTCAGCCTCGATGGTGATGGCCAGCGCCGGGCATACCGCTTCGCACAGCTTGCAGGCGATGCAGCGTTCCTCGCCGTTGGAGTAACGGCGCAACGCGTGCTCGCCACGGAAGCGCGGGCTGAGCGGGCCCTTCTCGTAGGGATAGTTGACCGTGACCTTGGGCTTGAACATGTAACGGAAGGTCAAGGCGAAGCCCGACACCAGTTCCGTCAGGAACAATGTGCGGGCAGTACGATCGAAGAAGGCCATGGTCTTCGTCCTTACGCTTTGGGCAGCCAGCCGAAGGCTTGCAGCACGCCCGCGGTCAGCACCACCCAGAACAGCGAAATCGGCAGGAACACTTTCCAACCCAGGCGCATGAGTTGGTCGTAGCGGTAGCGCGGCAAAGTGCCCTTGGTCCAACTGAACATGAACAACAGGAAGGCGATCTTCAGCGCGAACCACACCACGCCGGGCACCCAGGTGAAGGGCGCGAATTCCAGCGGCGGCAGCCAACCGCCGAGGAACAGCACCGCGCCCATCGCCGACAGCAAGATGATGTTGGCGTATTCGCCCAGGAAGAACAGGGCAAACGGCATGGCCGAATATTCAGTCTGAAAGCCCGCCACCAGTTCGGATTCCGACATCGGCAAATCGAATGGCGTGCGGTTGGTTTCGGCCAGCGCCGAGATGAAGAAGATCACGAACATCGGAAACAGCGGCAGGAAATACCAATGCCAGAGGCCGCCGCCTTGGCTTTGCACGATCACGCTCAAATTGAGCGAACCGGCGCATAGCAGCACAGTGATCAACACGAACCCGATCGAGACTTCGTAGGACACCATTTGAGCGGCCGAGCGCAGCGCGCCCAGGAAGGCGTATTTGGAATTGCTGGCCCAGCCGGCAATGATGATGCCGTACACGCCCAGCGAAGAGATGGCGAACAGATAGAGGATGCCGACATTGATATCGGCCAGCACCCAGCCGTTGTCGAACGGTACCACGGCCCAGGCTACCAGCGCGGTGATGAAGGTGATCATCGGCGCCAGGATGAACAGGATTTTGTTGGCGCCGGCCGGGATGATGGTTTCCTTGAGCATCAGCTTCAAGCCATCGGCCATCGGCTGTAGCAGGCCGAACGGCCCCACCACGTTTGGGCCACGACGCAATTGGATGGCGGCCCAGATCTTGCGGTCGGCATACGTCATGTAGGCAACCGCCAGCAGCAACGGCACGGTGATGGCCAGGCACTGCAGCACGATGATGATGGCCGGGATGACGTAGGTGTGAAGGAAGCTGTCCATGTCCCTACTCCGCCGCCTGGCGGTTGCCGTGACCTGATATCTCCGACGTGCAGCGCGCCATAGTCTGCGAGGCGCGGCTGATCGGGTCGGTCATGTAGAAATTCGCAATCGGCGAAACGAACGCGGTGTCGTTCACCGCACCGGCACGGCCGAACGACTTCCACTCCGACTGCTTGATGCGGTCGATGCCGGCGAACAGCGGATTGGCCGCGATCAGCTTGGAGCGAAGTTGCGTCAGGCTGTCGAACGACAAGGTCTTGCCTAGTTGCGTCGAGAGCGCGCGGATGATGGTCCAATCTTCGCGCGCCTCGCCCACCGGCCAGGCGGCACGGCGCGCCAATTGCACGCGGCCTTCGGTGTTGACGAAAATGGCGTCTTTTTCGGTATAGGCCGCGCCCGGGAGCACGACATCGGCGCGATGCGCGCCGGCATCGCCGTGATGGCCCTGATAGATCACAAAGGCCTTGCCGAGCTTCGATGTGTCGATTTCGTCGGCGCCCAGCAAATAGACCACGTCGATGCGGCCCGATTGCGCGCCAGCCAAGATGCCGTCGCAATCCAACCCGCCGCCGCCCGGCACAAAGCCGACATCCAGGCCGCCGACGCGTGAGGCTGCGATGTGCACGACGTTGAAGCCGTTCCAGCCGTCCTTGATCAAACCCAGATTGTCGGCTGCCTGTTGCGCCAGAGCGAGGATGGCAGCACCATCGTCGCGCGTCAGGGCGCCCATGCCGACGATCAGCATCGGGCGCTGCGCGTTCTTCAAGGTGGCGGCAAAAGCGTGGCTGCCATCGGCGATCTGCTGCAAGGTCGCGGGCCCCGCGCCTAGTACGTCGCATTTATAGGTGAAGTCGCCGGCGCTGCCGATCGAGGCCACGGCGAGCTTGCCGCTTAACCAACGTTTGCGGAGGCGGGCGTTGACGATCGGCGCTTCTTTGCGCAGATCGGTGCCGACCATCAAAATCGCATCGGCTTGATCGATGCCGGCGATGGTGCTGTTGAACAGATAGGAAGCGCGCACCGTGGCATCGAGTTGGGCGCCGTCCTGGCGGCAATCGAGATTGGGCGAGCCCAAAGCCGCCAGCAATTCTTTGAGCGCGAACAT
>JBBSNV010000137.1:0-6107 GCA_038260375.1 Reyranellales bacterium | reverse complement strand
GGCAAGGAGCCGGCAGTCACGATCTCGCTGGACTCGCCGCCACACAATTCCAGCACCAGCCGAGTGGCGATCTCGATTCCCCACAGGCACGACGTCGAAGCGAAGCCGCGCTCGAAGCGATAGCGCGCATCCGATTGGATGCCGAGCTTGCGCCCCGTGATGGCGGTGCGGGTCGGATCGAAATAGGCCGCTTCCAAAAACATCGTCGTGGTGTGATCGGAGCAGCCGGTGGCTTCGCCGCCCATCACACCGCCGATCGCGCGCACGGCTTCATCGTCGGCGATCACGGTCATATTGGTATCGAGCGTGTAATCCTTGCCGTCCAGCGCGGTGACGGTCTCGCCGTCGCGCGCCAGCCGCATGGTCAGATTGCCCTTGAGCTTGGCGGCATCGAACACATGCAGCGGCCGGTTCTGGTCGAAGGTCAAAAGATTGGTGATATCGACCAAGGCCGAGATCGGCCGCAAGCCGATCGCCTTGAGCCGGTTCTGCAGCCAGGCCGGGCTCGGGCCGTTCTTCAAATTGCGGAAACTGCGCCCGGCCACGAACGAGCAGGCATCGCCGGCGTCGGCGCCGAAATCGCGCAGCCATTTGATCGGGCTGGCGAAACTTCCTTTGACCGGCGTGTGGTCGGCCGGCTTCAGGGTGCCAAGACCAGCCGCCGCCAAATCGCGGGCAATGCCTTCGATGCCCAGGCAATCGCCGCGATTGGGCGTCACCTTGATCTCGAACAGCGGATCGTCGATGCCCAGCACTTGGGCCGCGGGCGTTCCCACCTTGGTGTCGTCGGGCAGATCGATGATGCCGCTATGGTCTTCGCCCAGTTTCAACTCGCGCGCCGAGCACAGCATGCCGTTGCTATCGACGCCCCTGATCTTGCTGGCCTTCAGCACCATGGCGCCGTCGGGGATCAAGGAACCGACCGGCGCGAACACGCCCTTCATGCCGGCCCGTGCGTTGGGCGCGCCGCACACCACTTGGAATATCTGCGTGCCGGTATTGACCATGCAGACTCTGAGACGGTCTGCGTTGGGGTGCTGCTCGGCGCTTTCGACGTAGCCCACGACAAAGCCATCGAGCGAGGCCGCGGCATCGACCATCTGCTCGACTTCCAGGCCGAGCATGGTCAGGGTCTCGACGATCTTGGCGGCTGGCGCGTCGGTGGTCAGATGGTCTTTGAGCCAAGACAGGGTGAATTTCATCGGCTCAACCCTCCGGTCAGGCTCGGAATGTCGAGCGCGGAGAAGCCGTAATGGCGCAGCCAACGCAAATCGGATTCGAAGAAGGTGCGCAGATCGGGGATGCCGTATTTCAGCATGGCGATGCGCTCGATGCCCATGCCGAAAGCGAAGCCCTGGTAACGGCCTGAATCGATGCCGCAATATTCCAGCACCTTGGGATGGACCATGCCGCAGCCCAAAATCTCCAGCCACGAGGAGCCCGCGCCGATGCGCAGCTCGCCATTGCTCCACGAGCAGCCGATATCGACTTCGGCCGACGGTTCGGTGAACGGAAAGTAGGACGGCCGGAAACGGATCGGCAACTCGCTGACCTCGAAATAGGCCTTGGCGAATTCCTGCAGGCAGCCCTTCAAGTGACCCATATGGGTCTTCTCGTCGATCACCAGGCCTTCGACCTGGTGGAACATCGGCGTGTGGGTCTGGTCGGAATCGATGCGGAAGGTGCGGCCGGGCACGATGATGCGGATCGGCGGCGTGGTGCTCATCATGGTGCGCACCTGCACCGGCGAAGTGTGGGTGCGCAACACCACCGGCGTGCCGTCTTCGCGCGGCGGCAGATAGAAGGTGTCGTGCATCTGGCGCGCCGGATGCTCGGGCGGAATGTTCAGCGCGGTGAAGTTATGCCAGTCGTCTTCGATGTCCGGCCCATCGGCCCAGGAAAATCCCATGTCGCCGAAAATGGCGACAATCTCGTCGATGGTCTGGCTGATCGGATGGATGCGGCCCTCGGCGCTCGGCCGCGCCGGCAGCGACACGTCGATCCGTTCGCTGGCCAAACGGAGGTTCAGCCCGGCATCGCGCAGCGAAGTCTGGCGCGCATCGATCAGCCCGGCGATTTCGTCCTTCAGCGCGTTGACCTCGACGCCGAAGGCGCGGCGCTGTTCCGCCGGCATGGTGCCCAGCAGCTTCATCAACGCCGTGACCGAGCCCTTCTTGCCCAGCGCCGCGACGCGGACGGCATCCAGGCTCTCCAGCGAATCGGCTTTGCCGATCGCGGCGGCGGTTTCGGCTTTCAGTGCAGCAATCTCGCTCATGGCTCGATCGATGATCCCCAAAAACAAAGGGGCCGTGGCGGCCCCTTTTTCTTTTCTTCGGTTCGGGCGGCTTAAGCCGTCGAAGGGAAGTCTACTTAAGGGCTGCCTGGGCCTGGTCGACCAGCAGTTTAAACGAGTCCGGCTCGTGCATCGCGATATCGGCCAGCATCTTGCGGTCGATATCCAGCCCGGCCTTCTTGATGCCGTTCATGAACTGCGAATAAGTCAGGCCGTGCTCGCGCACGCCGGCGTTGATGCGCTGGATCCACAGACCGCGGAAATCGCGCTTCTTGTTGCGGCGGTCGCGATAGGCATATTGCAGCCCTTTCTCGACCTTCTCGATACCGACCCGGAAAGCATCCTTGGCGCGGCCGCGATAACCGCGGGCCAGCTTCAGGACCTTCTTGTGACGGGCGTGTGCGGCTACGCCGCGGCTAACACGTGCCATGGTTCAATCCCTCTCAGCCGTTCGGCAAGAAATATTTCTTGATGTTGTCGCCGTCGGCCTTGAAGCAGATCGTCGTGCCCTTAGCCTGGCGCAACATCCGATTGGGCCGCTTGCTCATGCCGTGGCGTTTACCGGCCACGTTCATGCGCACCTTGCCGGTGGCGGTGAGAGAGAAGCGCTTCTTGGCGCCGCTCTTGGTCTTCATCTTGGGCATTTTCAGTCCTTTCTGCCGAATGACCGAAGTCACGGCGAAAACTGCAATGGGGCGGCGGAGGCATGCCCTTTTCGCCATGCCGCCCAACAAGCGCGTGGTTATATCCACCGGCCTGGGCAAAAGCAAGCGCCCAAAAGCCAGCGATTCCAGGGGGTTAAGACGGCAAAACGGGGAGTTTGGCCCGATTCGCCAGCGCCCGACCCAGGATTGACCCAGGAGCGGCCGATGATTGCCGGCCTGTCGCCTATTTGGGCGACAGCACCATGGTCATCTGACGGCCTTCCATTTTAGGAAATTGCTCGACCTTGGCGATCAACTCAAGCTCGTCGCGCACCCGGTTGAGCACCTTCACGCCCAGATCCGTGTGCACCATCTCGCGACCGCGGAAGCGCAACGTGACCTTGACCTTGTCGCCTTCCTCGAAGAATTTCTTCATCGCGCGCATCTTCACATCGTAGTCGTGATCGTCGATGCCGGGACGCATCTTGATCTCCTTGACCTCGATGACTTTCTGCTTCTTGCGCGCTTCGTTGGCTTTCTTCTGAGCCTCGTATTTGTATTTGCCGTAATCGGCGATCTTGCACACCGGCGGTTCGGCATTGGGCGAGACTTCGATCAGGTCGAGGCCGACTTCTTCAGCCATCTGGACCGCCTCGCGGACGCCCACCACGCCGATCATGTCGCCGGCTTCGTTGATGAGGCGGACCTGGGGGGCCATGATCTCGCCGTTGATGCGCGGCCCATCCTTGGACGGCGCAGATTGTTGCATTGGTCTAGCGATGAACCATTCTCCTTCGATTTGTGCCCGACGCCATCATGGCCGCCGGGCGGAAATAGAGCGGCGAGCCCGCCTTGAATCTACAGGCCCCTCCGCTCCGGTTTAAGTGCGCGGCCTTCGGTCAGGCCGGCGGCCGCGCTTCAGCCTGGAGTCTATGAACTGCCTCGTCCAGCGCAAGCGATTCTTGCTTGTCCGAGCCCAGCCGACGCAAGGAAATCGTCCGTTCCTGGGCCTCGCGCTTGCCCAAGGCGATCAACAGTGGCGTCTTGGCCAGCGAATGCTCGCGAACCTTGTAGTTGATCTTCTCGCCGCGAACGTCGATTTCGGCCCGCAAACCGGCCGCCTTCAAAGCCGCGACGACTTCATGGGCATAATCGTCGGAATCGTTGGTGATGGTCGCCACCACCACCTGGACCGGCGCCAGCCAGAGCGGGAATTTGCCGGCGAAGTTCTCGATCAAGATACCGATGAAACGCTCGAAGGTTCCCAGGATCGCGCGATGCAGCATCACCGGGCGATGCCGGGCGCTGTCCTCGCCGATATAGGAAGCGTCGAGCCGCTCGGGCAGCACGAAATCGACCTGCAAGGTACCGCATTGCCAGTCGCGCCCGATGGCGTCGCGCAGCACGAATTCCAGCTTGGGGCCGTAGAATGCGCCCTCGCCGGGGTTGAGCGTGTATTCGATGCCGGCCTTGACGCAGGCCTCTTTGAGCGCCGCTTCGGCCTGGTCCCAGGTTTCGTCCGACCCCGCGCGCACCGCCGGCCGGTCGGAGAACTTGACCGTGAATTCGGCAAAGCCCAGATCCTTGTAGATCGCCCGCAGCAAGTCGCAAAAGATCACGGTCTCGTCGGCGATCTGCGCTTCGGTGCAGAAGATATGGGCGTCGTCCTGCACGAAGCCGCGCACGCGCATTATGCCGTGCAGCGCGCCCGACGGCTCGTTGCGATGGCACGAACCGAATTCGGCCATGCGCAGCGGGAGTTCTCGATAAGACCGCAAACCCTGGCGGAAGATCTGGATGTGGCACGGGCAGTTCATCGGCTTGAGCGCGAAGACGCGGCCGTCCTCGGTCTCGCTGACGAACATATGCTCGCGAAACTTCTCCCAATGGCCCGACTCGATCCAAAGCGAGCGATCCATCAGTTGCGGCGTCCTTACTTCCTGGTAGCCGCCGTCTTCCAGCCGCCGCCGCATATAGGCTTCCATCGTGCGATACAAGGTCCAGCCCTTGGGATGCCAGAACACCATGCCCGGCCCATCTTCCTGCAGATGAAACAAATTCATCTCGCGGCCCAGGCGGCGATGGTCGCGCTTGTCGGCTTCTTCGAGCTGCGTCAGGTAAGCCTGCAGCTGCTTGTTGTCGAACCACACCGTGCCGTAAACGCGCTGCAGTTGCTGGTTGTTGGCGTCGCCGCGCCAATAGGCGCCCGACACCTTCATCAGCTTGAACGCCTTGCCGAGCTTGCCGGTCGATTCCAGATGCGGGCCCAGGCACAGATCGAGCCAATCGTCGCCCTGGCGATAGACCGAGATCTCCGCATCGCGCGGCAGGGTTTCGATATGCTCGGCCTTGTACTTCTCGCCCTTGTCCCTGAAGAAGCGGATGGCGTCGTCGCGCGACCACACCTCGCGCTTGATCGGCAGATTGCGATCGACGATCTCGCCCATGCGCGCTTCGATCTTGGCGAAGTCTTCCGGCGTGAACGGCTCGGCGCGCACGAAGTCGTAATAGAATCCATTCTCGATCGACGGGCCGAAGGTGATTTGCGTGCCGGGATAAAGCTCCTGCACCGCCTGGGCCATCACGTGGGCGGCGTCGTGGCGCAGTAACTCAAGCGCATCGGCGTCGCGCGAGGTGACGATCGACACTTTGGCGTCGCGCTCGAGCTTGGTGTCGAGATCTTTCATCTCGCCGTCGATGCGCACTGCCAAGGCCGCTTTGGCCAAGCCGGGGCCGATGCCGGCCGCGATGTCGCGGCCAGAGACTGCCTGGTCGAATTGCCGGACGCTGCCGTCGGGCAGAGTGATGTCAATCATCACTGAAATTCTTTCATATTCAGGGGGTTATCCCGGTTCCGCATCTCACGGTCGGGACTGAAAAGACGCCGGCCGTCAAACGAGCCTAGCGACTTAGGGCGGCCTGGGAAGGCTGTCAAGTTCGCGTCACGTTCGCTGCTCCGCCCATAACGTCTCGAGCAGCGAATCGTACAGCGCCAAGGTCTGCTCGCCGACCGTTTCCAGCGCGAAATTCTCGCGCGCATGCTTGATCGCGGCGTCGGCCAGCAGCGAGCGCTGCGTGGTGTCGAGCGCCAGCACTTCGCGTAACGCCTTGGCCAGCGCATCGGCATCGCCCACCGGCACCACCCAGCCCGTTTCGTTGGGCTTGAGCGG
>JBBSNV010000136.1:0-6140 GCA_038260375.1 Reyranellales bacterium | reverse complement strand
TCGCCGGAGCCCCCGCAACGGCCTCTTGCACTGACGCCGGCAAGCCATTGTGGAGCGCCAAAGCGATGGCAACGCTGGCTTACCGCAATGTCGACGCCGTAGCCGGGTTTGCCGCGCGCCGCGGTACGCGCAGTGATGCGATTTACGGTCGGATGGCGGACCCGCCCCGGGCCGGCGGCAGGCTGTTCTTCTGGTTCGAACTATTCGGCGTCGAGCGCGACGACACTCTGGTCGTGCAGTTCGCGTTGGCCGACGGCACGCTACGCCCGCCGACTGAGGTTAAAATCGACTTGCCGCTCAGCTACATCTATCGCAGCGCCGGTCTGAGCGCCGAACTGCGCCCCGGCCAATACGCCGCGATCCTGACGCTCAAGCGCAAGGGCGCAGCGATTTTCGAGCGGCGCTTTGAGATCGAAGTGAAGTAGCCCTTAGCTCGGCGTCCAGGGCTCGTAATCGCCCGTCGCCTTGGCGCGTGGCGTAGGGCTCAGGACATCGCCTGGCGGCCGGTAAGCGGCAGGCGTGCCGGTGAGGTTGGCCTGGTGCGGCTTCTGCCAAGCCTTCTTGGGCAGGCCACCATCGGGCGGCGGCACATCGACCGTATAATGCAGCCAACCATGCCAATCGGGCGGCACGCGCGAGGCTTCGACCACGCCGTTATACATGACCCAGCGGCGGCGCTTGCGCCCCGTCACCGCTTTCTTCTCATGGAAGTAACGATTGCCCTGATCGTCGTTGCCGACCAATTCGCCGCGCAACCAGGTGAACAATCTTGTGCCGATGGTCATGTCAAACGCTCGCTTCTCTTGGCGACCGCAATCGCCGCAACCCGTTGTCCTATAACGCTCGCATGACGACGAAACAATCGCCATCGCTTGCGTCATACCGCGTCACTTGATGCACCGCGCAACGACGATTCATCGCATTTGTGTCACGTGATCGATAAGACACAATCTAGTATCATCAACAGCCCGATACGCAAAATATTGTTGCGTACACTAGATTTTGTGATTTAGTATCCGTACATAGCTAGATGTGCGAGTGCATTTTGATCATTGAATCAGCCTCCGCACAGATGGTCGGGGGATCATGAATGCGAATTGAACGGCGATATACGCGCGAGGGCTCACGGCCCTATGCCGATATTGCTTTTCGCGATTCGCGTTCGGAGATTCGCAATCCCGACGGCTCGACCGTATTCGCCGCGGAGGCGATCGAAGTGCCCGAGCACTTCTCGCAAGTCGCGACCGACATCCTGGCGCAGAAATATTTCCGCAAGGCTGGCATCCCAGCCAAGCTGACGCGCGTGCCCGAAGAGGACGTGCCGGAATTCCTGTGGCGCTCGGTGCCAGACGAAGCGGCACTCGCCGCCCTGCCCGCCGAACAGCGCCTGACTGGCGAAACCTCGGCCCGCGAGGTGTTCCACCGCTTGGCCGGCACCTGGACTTACTGGGGCTGGAAGGCCGGCTACTTCGACGCCGAGGCCGATGCCCGCGCTTTTTACGACGAGCATTGCCACATGCTGGCGCGCCAGATGGCCGCGCCCAACTCGCCGCAATGGTTCAACACCGGCCTGCACTGGGCCTACGGAATCGATGGCCCCAGCCAGGGCCATCATTACGTCGATTTCAAAACCGGCGAGTTGACCAAGTCCAATTCGGCCTACGAGCATCCGCAGCCGCATGCCTGCTTCATCCAGAGCGTTTCCGACGATCTGGTCAACGAAGGCGGCATTATGGATCTGTGGGTGCGCGAGGCGCGTCTCTTTAAGTATGGCTCCGGCACCGGCAGCAACTTCTCGGCGCTGCGTGGCGAGGGCGAAAGATTGTCCGGCGGCGGCAAGTCGTCGGGGCTGATGAGTTTCCTGAAAATCGGCGATCGCGCCGCCGGCGCCATCAAGTCGGGCGGCACCACGCGCCGGGCCGCCAAGATGGTGGTGGTCGATGTCGATCACCCCGATATCGAGAACTTCATCAACTGGAAGGTCTATGAGGAGCAGAAGGTGGCCGCAATGGTCGCGGGCTCCCGCCTGGCCGACCATCACCTCAATGCCGTGATGGGCGCCTGCCGCGCCGACACTGTGTCGGGCGAGGCCGCGTTCGATCCCAAGCGCAACGCCTTTCTGCGCCGCGAGATCATCGCCGCGCGCAAGGTCATGATCCCGGAAAACTACATCCAGCGCGTGATCGATTTCGCGCGCCAGGGTTTCAGCCGCATCGATTTCAAGACCTACGACACGGACTGGGATTCGGAAGCCTATCTCTCGGTCGCTGGCCAGAACGCCAACAACACCGTTCGCGTGACCAACGCTTTCTTGCAGGCGGTCAACGACGACGGCGAGTGGAAGCTGATCCGCCGTACCGACGGCAAGGTCTCTAAGACCCTTAAGGCGCGCGAGCTGTGGGCTCAGATCGGCCACGCCGCCTGGGCATCGGCCGATCCCGGCATCCAATTCGACAGCACCATCAACGAGTGGCACACCTGCCCCAGCTCGGGCCGCATCAACGCGTCCAACCCGTGCTCGGAATACATGTTCCTGGACGACACGGCGTGCAATCTGGCGTCGCTCAATTTGATGAATTTCCGCCGCGCCGATGGCAGCTTCGACGTGCAAAGCTTCGAGCACGCGGTACGGCTGTGGACCATCGTGCTGGAAATCTCGGTGTTGATGGCGCAGTACCCGTCGCGCGAGATCGCGCTGCGCTCCTATCAGTTCCGCACCTTGGGTCTGGGCTACGCCAATATCGGCGCGCTGCTGATGGCCAACGGTCTGTCCTACGACAGCGACAAGGGCCGCTCGTTGTGCGCCGGCATCACCGCTGTGATGACTGGCATCTCTTACGCGACGTCGGCCGAGATGGCGCGCGAGCACGGCCCCTTCCCCGAATACGCCGCCAACCGCGATGCCATGCTGCGCGTGATGCGCAATCATCGCCGTGCCGCGCAAGGCGCCACGCGCGGCTATGAAGGCCTGGCGGTCAATCCGGTGCCGTTCCTGGCCGATGCCTGCCCCGACGCCGAATTGGCTGAAGCGGCGCTGCGCGCCTGGAACTACGCGCTCGAGCTGGGTGAAAAATACGGCTACCGCAACGCCCAGACCTCGGTGATCGCGCCCACTGGCACGATCGGCCTGGTGATGGATTGCGACACCACCGGCATCGAACCCGACTTCGCCCTGGTCAAGTTCAAGACCCTGGCCGGCGGCGGCTATTTCAAGATCATCAATCAGACCGTGCCGCTGGCCTTGAGCAATCTCGGCTATAGCCAGGCAGACATCAAAACGATCACCGCCTACGCCGTTGGCCACGCCTCGCTGAAAGATGGGCCCGGCGTGAACCATGCCGCCTTGCGCGCCAAAGGCTTCACCGATCGCCTGCTGATTAAGATTGAAGCCGCACTATTCGAAACCTTCGACATCCGCTTTGTGTTCAACCGCTGGACCCTGGGCGACGATTTCTGCCGCGAAACCCTGAAGCTCAGCGACGAGCAATTGGCGCAACCTGGTTTCGACCTGCTGGCCGCGATCGGCTTTAGCAAGAGCGAGATCGAAGCGGCCAATGTCCATGCGTGTGGCGCCATGACCCTGGAAGGCGCGCCCGGCCTGAAGCCCGAGCATCTGCCGGTATTCGATTGCGCCAGCCCGTGCGGCCGCGTCGGCACCCGCGCGCTCAGCACCGAAAGCCATATCCGCATGATGGCGGCGGCCCAGCCGTTCATCTCCGGCGCCATCTCCAAAACCATCAATATGCCGGGCGCAGCCTCGGTCGCCGATTGCGGCGAGGCTTACATGCTGTCCTGGCAGCTCGGCTTGAAGGCCAATGCGCTGTATCGCGATGGCTCCAAGCTGTCGCAGCCGCTTTCGGCCATGACCCTGGCCGACGAAGATTCCTTCGAGGAAACGTCCAAGACCGCGCAAAGCGCCATCATTGCCGAACGCATCGTCGAGCGGATCGTCGAGCGCGAAATTTCAGGCAAGCGCGATCGGCTGCCGCAACGACGCAAAGGCTATACGCAAAAAGCCATCGTCGGCGGGCACAAGGTCTATCTACGCACCGGCGAATACGAAGACGGCCGCTTGGGCGAAGTGTTCATCGATATGCACAAGGAAGGCGCGGCCTTCCGCAGCCTGATGAACAATTTCGCCATCGCCATCTCGATCGGCCTGCAATACGGCGTGCCGCTGGAAGAATTCGTCGAAGCCTTCACCTTCACGCGCTTCGAGCCCTCGGGCATGGTCGAAGGCAACGACGCCATCAAGATGGCGACCTCGGTGCTCGACTATATCTTCCGCGAAGTGGCAGTGTCCTATCTCGGCCGCACCGATCTGGCGCATGTCCAGATCAACGATTTGCATTCCGACAGTGTCGGCAAGGGCGATGCGCAAAGCGCGCTGCCGGACGAAATCGCGTCCCAGTCGCCAGCCGACCGCAAAGACGACGATATTGCCGCGATGCGGCGCTTCGCCAGCACAGGCTATGTGCGGAGCAATCTCTATGTGCTTACCGGGCGCAATGAGCGCGCGACAGTCGCTACGGCGACTGTCGCTGCTGCCGGCGCCCCCGTTCTGACGGATGGCATGACCGCAGCTTTCGCCGTTTCGGCGGGAGCGGTCGCCGTCAGTGCTGCAGCGGTGCAAGACGTCGGGGATCGCCTCGTGCGAATCCGCGAAGCCCGAATGAAAGGCTTCGAAGGCGATGCTTGCACCGAGTGTGGCAACTTCACCCTGGTACGCAATGGTACTTGCCTCAAGTGCAATACCTGCGGCGCTACCAGCGGCTGTAGCTGAGTAGCGTTGTGACGATTACCTGTGTACCAAACCTGGGACCGCTGCGGCGCGGAACCGTAACGTAACTGAGAGGAGAGACTCATCATGGCTAAGAAAGCTGCGAAGAAGAAAGCCAAAAAGGCTGCTAAGAAGAAGAAGATCTAAATTGCTAATGGGGCCGAGCTAGAAATGGCTTGGCCCCTTAGTTAAACCTGTTCAGACTGTGCCTCCTGGGGATTTATTTCTTTAGGAGGCACAGTTCTATGTCCGGTCGTATCGATGCTCGCCTTGCCGAGCTCAAGATTGCGCTACCCTCGGCCAATGCGCCCGCCGGCAACTATGTCCCCGTCGTCATCAGCGGCAATCTAGCTTTCGTCTCGGGGCAAATCCCGATGGCGCAGGGTGAAGTGAAATACAAAGGCCGCGTCGGCGTCGATCTCACCATCGAGCAAGGCCAAGAAGCAGCACGCCTGTGCTGTATCAACATCGTCACCCAGTTGAAGAACGCCCTAGGCGGCGATCTCGACCGCGTGAAGCGTTGCGTCAAGGTCGGCGGCTTCGTCAATTGCGAGGCGAGCTTTCCCGACCAGCCGAAAGTGATCAACGGCGCCTCCGATTTGATGGTCGCAGTGTTCGGCGATGCCGGTCGCCATGCGCGCTTTGCCGTCGGCACCAACGCCTTGCCGTTCAACTGCGCGGTCGAGGTCGAGGCCACCTTCGAAATCGCTTAACGCACCAAACATGTCCGCCCCCGTCCCTGTCGCTGCGCGCCTCAAAGCCGCCGGTCTCGTCCTGCCGTCGCCAATGGCGGCTGCCGCCAACTACGTGCCGCATGTCGCGACGCGCGTGGCCAATGGCTGGCTGGTGCATACCGCCGGCCAAGGCCCCTATCGCGACGGCAAGCTGCATCATTTGGGCTGCATCGGAAGCGATATTGGACTTGAGCAAGCCTGCGACAGCGCCCACATGGTGGCGCTCAACGTGCTGACCCAGGCACAAGCTGCGGGCCAGGCGGTGATCGGCGATAACCCACTGGATCGCGCGCGTTGCCTGCGGCTGGGCATTTTCCTGTATTGCGTCGATGGTTTCGACGGCATCGGCGCGGTGGCGGATGCCGCATCCGATACCGTGCTGGCGGTGTTGGGCGATGCCGGTCGGCACGCGCGCAGCGTGGCCGGCATGAACGCACTGCCGATGCACACCTCGGTCGAAATCGACGGCATCTTCTTCTTTGGTGAGAAATGATCTCCCCGACCACTTTGGGTTATGTCGCCGGCTTCCTGACCACCGCCTCGTTCCTGCCGCAAGTGGTCAGAGCCTGGCGCACGCGCTCGACCGAAGATCTGTCGTTCTGGATGCTGAGCGGCTTTTCCGGCGG
>JBBSNV010000135.1:0-6191 GCA_038260375.1 Reyranellales bacterium | reverse complement strand
CGCGCGGCTGATGCGGCTGGCGACCTTTGCTTCGACAGCGGTCGCCATCGTGCTGATCGCGATCAAGGCCGCGGCCTGGCTGATGACCGATTCGGTCAGCCTGCTGTCGTCGCTGCTGGATTCCTCGCTCGATCTATTGGCCTCGCTGATCACCTTGGGCAGCGTGCATTACGCGCTGACGCCGGCCGATCGCGAGCACCGTTTTGGCCACGGCAAGGCCGAGGCGCTGGCTGGGTTGATTCAGTCGGGCTTCATCGCGGCTTCGTCGGTCTGGCTGTTCATCGCCGCCGGCAACCGGCTGCTCAATCCGCGTCCGGTGGAACAGGAACTGATCGGCATCCTGGTGATGGTGGTATCGATCGTGTTGACCCTGGCACTGGTGGTGTTCCAGCGTAAAGTAGTCCGGCGCACCGCTTCGATCGCGGTCGGCGCCGACAAGGCACATTACCAATCCGACCTGATCACAAATTTGGGCGTGATCCTGGCCATGGTGCTGGGCAAATGGGCCAATCTGCCGCTGGCCGATCCGATCATCGCCATCGCCATCGGCCTGTTCATCCTCAAGAGCGCGGCCGATATCGCCCGCTCATCCTATCACGAGTTGCTCGACCGCGAGCTATCCGATGCCGAGCGCGATCGCATCAAGCAGATCGTGCGCGGTCATCCCGAAGTGAAGGACATGCACGATCTGCGCACGCGCTCGTCCGGGCCCAACACCTTCATCCAGTTCCATATGGAGTTGGAACCCAGCATGACTTTGACCGAGGCGCATGTGATTTCGGAAGACGTGGAGAGTCAGCTGCTGACTGCATTCCCCAACGCCGAGATCATCATTCATGAGGATCCGCAAGGCGTGGTCGAAGTTCGCGCCAGTTTCACCTGAACCATGGCCGACGCTGCCATCGTCGAAGATCAAAGCGAGGTCTTGGCGTTTCTTTCGGCGCCGACTGCCTATGGTGCGGGCAACGACCTGAAGGTCGAGCGCATCGACACTCATGGCGCGGCAGTGTTTCTGGTCGGCGACCGCGTCTATAAGCTCAAGCGCGCGGTGAAATTTCCGTTCATGGATTTCGCCACGGCCCCGCGCCGGCGCGAATTGTGCTGCACCGAAATCGCCATCAATCGCCGCACCGCGCCCGACATTTATCTCGGCGTGGCCGCCGTCGAACGCCATCGGGGCGGATTGCAGCTATCGAAGATTTGCGAGCCCGATGCCCTGCCAGATGGTGCGCTCGATTATGTCGTGGCGATGCGACGTTTCGATTCTAAAACGTTGCTGGACGTCGTGGCGACCCGCGGCGAACTGACAAACGAGGTGGCGGGCCGGCTGGCTGAAGTCCTGGCCTCGTTCCATTGCAATGCCGAGCGCATGCCCGATCGTGGCGGCGCCGCGGCGCTGATCGAAGCGGTCGGGCTCGACATTCATCAAATGCAGGCCCGCGGCGATCTGCTCGATCCCGACATCACCGCGTTACTGGCGCAAGCAATGCCGAAGGCGGCCGCCACCGTTGCTGGACTGGCCGACCGGCGGCGCGAGGGCGGCGCGGTGCGGCGCTGCCATGGCGATTTGCATCTGGGCAATATCTTCCTCGATGGCGATAAACCCGTGCCGTTCGATGCCATCGAATTCAACGAAAAAATCTCCTGCATCGACACCTTGTACGATCTGGCCTTCCTGTTGATGGATCTGGGCTATCGCGGCCTGCACCGCCAGGCCAACCGCTTGTTCAATCGTTATCTGTGGCTGTCGGACGACGCCGATCGCGACAATCTGGCGGCCTTGGCGCTGCTGCCGATCTATCTGGCGCGGCGCGGCGCCATCCGCGCCCATGTCGGCGCGGCCAATCTGGCGCATCTGCAGGGCGAGGCGGCGCGCCAGGAACGCGACAAGGCGAGCGCCTATCAGGCTTACGCGCTGGAGGCGCTGCAGCCGCGCCAGCCGCGTTTAATCGCCGTGGGCGGCTTGTCCGGCATCGGTAAGAGCACTCTGGCCATGAAGCTGGCGCCCGGTATCGGCGCCACCCCAGGCGCGGTGGTGCTGCGCAACGACGTGATCCGCAAGCGCGTTGCGGGCGTCGTGCTGGACCAACGCATGCCGGCTGGTTGGTACACCCCGCAGAACAGTGCGGCGACCTATCGCGAGTTGGGTGAATTGGCGCGCATCGCTTTGCAGGCCGGCCACAGCGTCGTGGTCGATGCCGTTTTCGCGCAGGCGGCAGAGCGCGAAGCGATCGAGCGCATTGCCAGCGAATTGCGGGTGCCGTTCCACGGCATCTGGCTCGAAGCGCCGGGCGAGGCGCTGAAGCAACGGGTGGCGGCGCGGGTCGGCGATGCCTCCGACGCCACGCCTCTAGTGGTCGAGCGCCAATTGGGCTATGATTTGCAGCACCTGACTTGGCCACGCGTTGCCGCAGACGGGCCACCGGCTGCGGTGTTGCAGGCGGCGCGCCAGCTTCTTTAGCCTTTGATCGGGATCAAAGCGATGGGCCGACGACCGGCCCAGTCTCGTTCCGTGAAGCGGCAGAAGCCGCGGGAGGAACGCCCATCCTGAGCTATCAAGACTGTCTGGCGTTTTGCGGACTGGAAGAGGAAGAAATCGCTGCCATCGCCCAACACGAGCATATCCCGATGATCGTGGCCGCCGAGTTGGGCCATTACCTGTGCCATCGGCCCGACGGCACGCCCATGATCAAGCGCATGATTCTCGACGACATCGCCGAGACCAAGGCGTCCGGCGAGCGCGAAAAATATACGAAGTTGACGCTGGTGCTGCGGCACTTCGTTCAAACGCATCCGATGGTCGCGCCGCCACCGTCGCAAACCCGCCAATAGGCATCGAGGAGATCGATATGTTGAAGAAGATCCGGTTGGAAATGGCGCGCGGCAAGGAATTCCCCGACGGCAGCAAGTTCCACGGCTACGAAATGGTCGCGCCCTTGACCCAAGACGGCCATCTCGACGTCCCGGCCTGGCAAAGCGCTAAGGACAAATGCTGGGTGCATCGTTTTTGGCAGGGCCAAGCCGACGAACGCGGCTTCCTGCAGCACAAGCGCAACCGCTGGGTCTTCTCCTACGTGCCGGGCGAAGAGGACGACGAGCCGATTTTCCGCCTCGGCGAGCATGCGTTCAAACCGGGCGAATACATCTCCATTACCGAGCACGATGGGGTGCAGCGCACCTTCGTGGTGGCGGCCGTCAGCTAAAAATTCTTTTAATTCAGCAGCTTAGCCTAGTCTTGGATAGCCCCCTTGCGCGTTGACAGGTGGGGTTTGGTGGCTATACTCCGCCGCCATTCCGGAGAATGTGGAACCGCTTAGCGGACCTCCCGCCCCAGCGCGAGCTGGACCAGGCCTATCCGGACATTTGAAGAACAACAGGAGATGCGCGTGAGCAAACGCGAGAGTTCGAAGTACAAGATCAATCGACGCCTGGGCGTCAATCTGTGGGGCCGCCCCAAGAGCCCGATCAACCGCCGCGAATATCCGCCCGGCCAGCATGGTCAGAAGCGTAAGAAGCCGTCCGATTACGGCATCCAGTTGATGGCCAAGCAGCGCCTCAAGGGCTATTACGGCAATGTCGGCGAGCGCCAGATGCGCCGCCTTTATCAGGAAGCGGTGCGCCGTCGTGGCGACACCGGCGAGAACCTGGTCGAGTTGCTGGAGCGTCGTCTCGATGCGGTCGTGTACCGCATGAAATTCGCCGTCACGCCGTTTGCCGCGCGCCAGTTGGTCAACCATGGCCACGTCAAGGTCAACGGCCGCCGCGTCAACATATCGTCGTACCAGGTCAAGGACGGCCAAGAGCTCGAACTGACCGCCAAGGCCAAGCAACTGGCCGTGGTGCTGGAATCGGTGCAGAGCGCCGAGCGCGACGTGCCCGATTACCTGACCGTCGATCACAAGGACATGAAGGGCAAGTTCGTGCGCGGTCCCAAGCTGGCTGACGTGCCGTACCCGGTGCAGATGGAACCTTCGATGGTGGTGGAATTCTATTCGCGTTAAGACGCGGGCCGCATCGCTCAAATACAAACGGCCCGGATCGTCTCCGGGCCGTTTCGTTTTGGCACGACGCTCTGGTCGCCTAAGCGGCCTTGGCCGGCTTGCTCTTGTTGGTGCTTTGGGCCGCGCGTTGCGCATCTTCGACGCTCCAGCGTTGCGCGGTGCCGTCCAGCGCATCGAGCATCGGGCCCAACTCCCGGCCGCGCTGGGTCAGCGAGTAGGTGACTTGCGGCGGGATGGTCGGCTGGTAATGCCGTTCGATCACGTCGGCGCTTTCCAGCAGCCGCAGCCGTTCGGTCAGCACCTTGGCCGAGATGCCTTGCACCTTGCGCTTGAGTTCGCCGAAGCGGGTCGGGCCGTCGCTGCGCAACACCCACAGGATATACGTGGTCCACGGCCCCATCAGCAGGCGCAGAATGGAATCCATCGGACAGCCCATTGCGGATTTCGGCAGCGGCATACCGACCCTCGCCTTCTATTGGTTACCAATAGAAACCTGATTTCCTAAGATAAGCAAGGGTACAAAAAAAGGCCGCGCCGGACATGCCGGAGCGGCCTTTGATTGAAGAAGCCTGCTTATTCGGCCGCGGTCTGTTGCAGCTGCACGCCCTTGCTCTGCATCAACTGTTGCAGCTCGCCGGTGGCATGCATCTCGCGGATGATGTCGCAGCCGCCCACGAACTCGCCCTTGACGTAAAGCTGCGGGATGGTCGGCCAGTTGCTGAAATCCTTGACGCCTTGGCGCAGCGAGGGATCCTGCAGGATGTCGAAGCTTTTGAACTTCACGCCGACGTCGCTCAACACGTCGACCACCGCGGCGGAGAAGCCGCATTGCGGGAACACCGGGTTGCCCTTCATGTAGAGCACCACGTCGTTGGTCGCGATGTCGTTCTTGATGCGTGAACTTACGGAACCTTCGGTCATTGTCGTCTCCTGTTACTTAGGGCCAGGTTACTCCGAAGCGGGTGCCTGGGTCTGCAGCGCCAGCGCGTGCAATTCGCCACCCATGCGCCCCTTCAGGGCCTGATAAACCATTTGATGCTGTTGCACCCGGCTCTTGCCGGCAAAAGCCGAAGAGGTGACCACCGCAGCATAGTGATCGCCGTCGCCGCGCAGATCGCGAATCTCGACCGTGGCGTCGGGCAGGCTTTGCTTGATCAGCTGCTCGATGTCTTCCGCCGCCATTGCCATTCTTAAACTCCGGGTCTGTCTCCGGCGCCCGCCGCTTAACCCTAGCGGCCGGCTATTGTGCCGCGTCCATATAGCCTGGCAGCCAGGCTTCATGGGTGCGACGAAGCTCCCCGACCGATATAGAGACCAGCCCGGGCACTGTCAACGAAGCGCCAGGGCTATTATTGGCCACGGTGCCGAGATCTTGAACCGGCACCCCGGCTGCCTTGGCTGCCTGCAAAACCGCCGATTTGTCTTTGGTTGCCACGATATAGCGGGCCTGGTCCTCGCCAAACCAGAAGGCATGCAAGGCGGTCTTGCCGGCCAGATCGGCGTTTAGCGCCAGGCCGGTATTCCCCGCCAGGGCCACGTCGATCAGTCCCATCATCAGCCCGCCATCCGACAGATCGTGGCAGGCCACGGCGGTGCGGTTCTCGATCAGGCCGCGCACCAGATCGCCATGCTTCTTCTCCAGCGCCAGATCGACCGGCGGCGGCGCGCCTTCTTCGCGGCCATGGATTTCGCGCAAGAACAGCGATTGGCCGAGATGGCCTTGCGTTGCGCCGATCAGCAACAAGGCCGAACCGGCCGGTGCCGCGATGCCAACCGTGCGGCTTATGTCCTTGATCAGGCCGACCGCGCCGATCACCGGCGTCGGCAAGATCGCGCGGCCTTGGGTTTCGTTGTAGAGCGAGACGTTGCCCGACACGACCGGGAAGGCGAGCGCAGTGCAGGCTTCGGCCATGCCCTCGATGCAGCCGGCGAACTGGCCCATCACTTCGGGCTTTTGCGGATTGCCGAAATTCATGTTGTCGGTGACGGCGAGCGGCGTGGCGCCGACTGCGGTGAGATTGCGCCAGGCTTCGACGACGGCTTGCATGCCGCCGGTCTTGGGATGGGCCTGGCAATAGCGCGGCGTGCAGTCCGAGGTCATGGCCAGCGCTTTGTTGGTGCCGGCGACGCGCACGATGGCGGCATCGGCCGCGGTCGGGCCCTTGGCGGTGTCGCCGCGCACCATGTGAT